>NZ_JBFBAZ010000002.1:80718-205699 GCF_040682475.1 Hamadaea sp. NPDC051192 | reverse complement strand
TGGCGCCCGACGGACCCACCATGTCATGATCGTCGCCGCCGGAGACCGACACGTCAGGTCGTACCCCCGCCGACATGTGAGCTCGTACGCGGACACATGCGCACGAGTTTCGGCATCGCCGACCAGGACGCCGACCAGGTCACAGCCGTCAACGCCCATCGGCGCAAGACCGAGGCGGACGGCGTGGTGCACCTGCTCAGCCGGGTGCCCCATCCGGACGCGCTCGCCGGAGCCCGGCGACTGCGCCGGGACCTCAACCGCCTCGACGAGGTGTACTCCGACCAGCTCGCCGACCTTCGCACGGATGTCACCGTTCTGTGGCTACTGGCGATGGCTGACCAAGCAATCAGGCACAACGAGACAGAGCAGGCCAGGCACTACCTGACGGCCGCTGTCGCTGAGCTACCCGACGGCATTCCTCATCTGGCCATCCGATCCGCCAGCCTTGCTGCCGGCATCGGCGAGACCGAACTCGCCAAGCACCTGGTCAGCCAGATCCCACAGAGCCGCACATGGCCGTCGTATCTTAAGCATCTGGTCGTGCGCCTTCGGTCGATCGAGCCGTAGTACCAGCGTGAATCGTGGCGGCCCGATCAGGGCTTCGAGGCCGCGACCACGATCTGTGCGGCCACCGAATCCGAAGCGATCAAGGTGCTGTCGAACACCGGGTCAGCGAGGTCCAGTGCGATGTCAATCTCGGTCCGCGCACGACCGGTGCCGTCAGCGACGTAGAGGCCCGCCGCATACGCGAAGCACAGGCCCGCCGCGCCATCCCAGATCTTCTGCCGTTCCCGGTAGAACAAGCCGAACGGCTCCAGCACCGGCTCGGTGAAGGGACTCAGATCAACACAGGCTCTCAGCATGTCAAGCGTCTGCGACGTGGTGCGAGTCTTCAACCGGTAGCCGCGTGCCGCGAGCTCCCGCTCGGACGCTCGTTCCGGCGTGCCGGAACTCCTCGTCATCGAGACCATGTGCGCCTGGTCAGCCTTCGCCAGGCTGGCGACCTGCTTGCCGTTGATCTCGATCGCCTCGCCCGGACCGCTCAGACGTACGCACACTGGCGTGCGGCCGGGACCGATCTCGGGCGCAAGCACGAACGCGGCGACTGGCCGCTTGTCCTCGACGAGACAGACGACGCTGCAGAACTCCCGGCCCTCGCTGTTGACGAACTGAGCCGTCCCGTCGATCGGATCGATGATCCACGCCCGGTCGCTCAAGCCGCGTCCATGCAGCAGATCCGGACCGTGCGCACCTTCCTCGCCGAGGATCACCCCGTCCGGGTCCACTGCCCGCACACACCGAATGATCTGGGCCTGCACCGCCTCATCTGCCTCTGACAACAGCGTCGCATCCGCCTTCTGCTCGACACGCAGAGACGGCCTGGACCGAAACTCTGCAAGCATGGGCGTCAGGACGCGCTCCAGCTCCTGCCACAACGACGCGATCTCCACAGGCGAATTCTATGACGGTGCCACGACGTGACGACGCATCGGCCAGTGCGGTCGAACAAGGGATCAGTTGGAGCGCCGATCAAGCAGTGACGCAGGGCCACCGTCGTCGTGGCCCTGATGCAATGATGCTTCGATGGACAGCGACCTCGTCAGACTGGAAGAGGGCAAGCGGCGCCGCGAACTCGCCGACCAGGCAGGCTTCGTGCGCGGCCGGCATTTCACCGAGTGGGGTGACCACCTCGACGAACTCCGCTCCGCAGGACGCGACGACGAAGCCCTTCTGCTCCTGTTCGAGATCATCGAAGCTACGGAGAGGGCATCGGCGATCGGCGGCCTGGAACCCCCGCCTGGCTGGACCAAGCGGGCTGCCATCATCCTCCGCCGTCTCGGAGACCGGGACGGCGAAGTCGAAGTCCTGCGGCGATACGCTGCGGCCCGCCCGCCAGGACACGGTAATCAGGCCCTCCTCGACAGGCTCACCAAGCTGACAGGTTGAGCGCGACGGCCGAGAATGCCATTACCAGTCGCGCCTGTCCCGGTCTGTCGGACGTGATCCGGTTGCCTGGCCCGTGGTGACGCAACAGCAGCAGCAGCAGCAGCGCCGCCGCAAACTCCTCGATCTTCTCGCCCGTCTCCAGCTCCCAGTTGCCGCCGGCTTGCCTCAGCCGCCATGTTCTGACAAGCCGCACGATGGTCGGCGACGTCGAGGCGTGGGATGCCTGTCAGGAGGTCAACTGCCGGTTCGTCGTGCTCGATTCGGCCGCCGGAAAATTACTAAACGGATTACTGTCAGGAAGAGTTCCTCCGACGCATCGTCCAAGATTGACGTCGCTCAGATCGCAGCATCGGCTCAGCCAAGCGTATTCGCCTCTGCCACCATTTGCGCTGCACTTGCTCTCATGGTTGATTCCTGGCGACTGCGCATGAGGTTGTTGAACCAATCAGGTATCGAGGCGTTGGCCTGACGAATCTGAAGGATCTTATCCTGGACAGTGCGGCAGTCACCGACCGTGACCGAGGCCGGGTCGTTGAGCCCGCGTCGCCATATTCCAAGAACCTTGCTCTCGACGCTGACCTTGGTTTGAACGCTTTCGTTGTTAGCCTTGATCATCTCGATAAGCTCCTTGATCAAGGGCAACTGAGGAGCGAAGATTGCAGTCAGCGCCTCAACAAACCCCAGACTTCCGAGATATGCGACCAGCACCGACACTAGGACGAGCGTCAGCAATATCCCGGTGAGCGCCGCTGCCCATGCACGGTGAAGCGTGGCACCCCAGCCCAGATTGCTGTGCTGGCAGATTAAGACGTTCATCGGGTGTGGAACATTCCCCGTGTCTGGATACCAATCGCGAAGCCCATCTCGGCCGCCTCCGTATCGCCTATCGGCCTCGGCGATAAGCGTTGGCGTAGGACGATCGGCATGGATATCGTTCCAGGACAAGCCGAAGAGCATGACGTCGAATTCTTCCTGAATCGACGCCGCTTCCTTGACCTTGCGCTTTTCGCGCGCGCTGCCGAGGAAGCTGATCAACATCAGGGCAACGCCGGTGGTGATGCCAATAGGCGTACGCCATTGTGGCAACGCGAGCGCGGCAATGACCGCCACGATCGCACCTGCGGCCACCGTGATGATCCGCGTGCCATGCATCGCCTTGGCGTCCGAGTACAGGCGCCGTTGAGCGGCCAGCATCCGCAGTGCTCGGTCGCTGTTCTGAGCGGCGCCGATCGGCGGGTTCGTTATGGGCATGTCGAGACCTCGTACCTGCTGGTTATTGACTACGGCCGGGGCATTCGCCAGCCGAAGAGGGTCTTCCAGGTCTCAACAGCGGACCTGTCTTTGCCCGCGTTCTCCTGGAGGATGGCTTCCTCACACGTCTCCAGCCATCCTCGGACGGTGCCCGCGAGCCGCTGACGCGCTGCGGCCCCGACGCCCGCGTTGATGTCTGGGCCGAGTCCCGCCGGATCGGGCCAGTCGTTCGTGATCTGGTCGGCCACCGATGCCAAGAACCAGCGGATCTCGTCGCGATAGCGCCCGAATGGTGGACTCACCAGTTCCAGTGCCATTACCTCGATGAGGAATGCCGGGGAGATCGGATCACCGGCTTCGCGGTTGATGCCCTTGACCATCTTGACGAAGGGCACGAACTTCGCGTCGCAGTCCTTGTTCTTGGCGGTCACGAGATCAGCATGGACACTGGGGTCGGTAGCCATCCAACCGCTGCCGCACGGCATCAGGTATCCGCCGCCCTTACGCGCGAACACCGGCGCAACCTCGTAGGAAGCAACATCCTCGCCTGCGTACTCCACAAGCGCCACATAGTCATCGCCTGTGACGTCCGGCCAGCCGGTCTTCAGGACCTTGCACAAGGCGTCGACGGCAGCGGTGCCGGTCCCGCTCGCCAAATGACCTTGCGGACCATCCGGATCGATGACGACGAAGATGTCAACATCCTTGAGCTTCTTGGTCTTGGTCTTGCGGTCGTAGCTCCCGGTCAGAAAGTCGTTGACCGTACTCCACTCGGACTTGATGTGATCGCGGATGAGCCGGTGGCGAGTCTGCGCGAGGTCGCTCTCCGTCTGGGTGATTTCGAGGTTCTTCTTGAGTAGCTCGAAGGCGTCGTCGATATAGCCCATGGTGACTCCCTGGCACGTTATCTGCTGGTGAAGTAGCGCAGGCCGGCGCTACCGTGGGGTGCTCCGGCGAGCGTGCCGAAGCTGGACGATCGCATACCGTTGGTTCCTGCCCGGGTCGCGGATGACCACCCCGGCTGGGGGGTGCGGGCCTTACGGAATGTCACGAAGAGGCGATAGGTCGTACCCTTCGGAACTGTCTCCAGCTTCGCGAGGTACCGAGCGAGGCTTGCGCGGTCTGCCGTAAAGGTCTTGTCCGCGACGCCGCCGACGGTGTAGGAGACGGGGAACTCCAAGATCGGGCTGACGCTCCCGCTGGGCCGATGGCACTCAAGCACCACCGATTCAAGGGACTCCTCAGCGATCCACGCGGTGATCGCGCTTTCATCCTGCGCCCACGAGGAGAACAGCTGAGTCGCATCAATACCGAGGTGACCAAGGATGTCGGCAATCGAACCGAGGATCACATCAGCCAGGTGTGTCGCGGTGTGCACGATCGTCCACGTGCTCGTCGAGGTTGAGGTGCTCGTCATGACGATGCTCGCAGCCCTTCAAGAGCCGACAGATCAACCATGCTCTTCTTCGAGCTCACCTCTCCGCTGCGGTCGCTGTCGTCCGGCGGCGTAGCCACCGACAAGTGGCTCGACTGGGACACGGCGCTGGCGAGCGGCGTGGAGAAGCTGACGGGGTTGGGAAGGTAAAGCATCCAGTCTGTGGTGGCGCTTGCGCCGCCTGGCACGGGGTTCAGGTTCTCCTCCGCCGAGGAGACGGCGGCACCGGTCGCCACCGTGATGCTGACATGCAGCGACCCGCTGACCAGCACCATCGGTGCCGCTTCCAGGTGTCCGGCGGCGATCATTGCTGGACCGATCCCCCGAAGCGGGGCCAGCGCCGAAGCCACCGCGGCGCTAGTGATCGAGGCCGAGGCGGTAAGCGTTTCGGTGATCAGGCCGGTCGCCGTCTGCCACGCCTCGGTGGAGGTCCGCTCCGGGGGACCAGCGATAGTCCTAAACCGCTGCACGGTGGCCTCCGATGACGTTCGCCTTGGCGGACGTGGCACGCATGGCAACCTGCCGAAGGTCGCCGGCCGTAAGCCTTCCCGGATCTTGCACCGTCTCCAGCCGTGCCGCCATCGCCTCGGTGACCGTCTTGCGAATCTGACGGCCGTCCGTACCCGCGAGTAGTCCCGCTACCTCCTTAAGGCCCGTGTCCTCGGCGAGGTCGAGCAGCGCGGGGAACGCCGCCGACATATCGCGCAACACGCACGACAAGATCGCCAGCGCGGCCTCGGCGTCAGGCGCAGGCACTTCGATTGCGACGTCCGCACGCGATAGGAACGCCGCATCGAGGGCGCCAGTGAAGTTGGAGGTCGCCACGACCAGGAGATGCGGATGGCGGGTCGCGATGTCGTCCAGGGCCGTCAACACCGCGTCCGTGGCCCGGTGGACGTCGGCCGGGTTGGCCGATAGCGACGCCTCGCTACGGGCCACTGCCATCGACTCCACCTCGTCGAGCAGGACCACGGTCGGCAGGCCATCGTCGGCCAGTGCGGGAACGTGTTGGGTGAGTAGTTCAGCAACCTTCTGCTGGGACTGGCCGTGCTCAGCACTCATCAGCCCGTGGGGATTCAGTTCGATCAGGCGCACCTTGCGCTTTGCCATCAGCGGAGCGAGCCGCTGCGCCAGGCCGCGCGCCAGCGTCGTCTTGCCCGTCCCCGGCGGGCCGTACAGCAACACCAGTCCGTGCAGCGCCGTCGCCTCGAAGGGCAACTCGGCGCGCATGCGGAGACTCAGTACCGCCCACCTGAGCAGGCGGTCCTTGATCTCCGGCTGCACGATGATCGAATCCCAGGTCTTCTCATACCGAGGGTTCGGCAAAACGACGTTGTTCGTCACCGTCTCCGCGACGCCCATGCGACTCGCCAATGTGGTCCTCCGTCTCCGCGCGAAATGTGCAGGTAGGGACCACGGGCGTGCCACGACAAGGCGAAGATCACATTTCCGTGGCGATATGCCACGGAAATGCGGAGTCCGGGTATCGTTCGAGTTCCTACGCAAGAACGGCTCCCGGGCGCTTGTCGCCCTCGCGCAACGCGCCCGGGGTCCTTGCGATCCAGTGGAGTGATAGTACTCCTCGCTACCGACAACATCGGCACGCCGCGTAGTGGTGACCTTCGATTTATTTGGGCATATCCGGCATTGTCTCCAAATTGCACGGCATTCCTGAGAGCCAGGTCACAGCCCGTAACTGTCGTAGAACATGTGTACGCCTCACCATGCCGACTGACGTATGGCGCGTATATGTGCTAAATTCCGGTGATCGGCTTGCCGACGCCGGCGGTGCCGCCGATCACGGCGATCTTCATCGCCTGCTCCGGTACGCCGCCTTCGGGGCTCAGGAACGTGTCGAGCCGGTCCAGTTCGTCGGCTCGTCCGGTGAATCCGGCGACGTCCGCCGGGAGCTGCGCCGGCACAACCGCAGGCACAACCGCCGAGGCGACCGGCGTGGGTTCGCGGGATTTCTCCGGTTCGCCGCGGATCAGCTGCGGATCGTGGTTGAGGATGCGTTGGTGGAGTTCGCGGAGGACGGGTCCGGGTTCGCTGCCGATGTCGTCCACGAGGCGCTGGCGTAGGCCCCGGTAGTGGGCGAGGGCGTCGGCCTGGCGTCCGGCGGCGTAGAGGGCGAGCAGGTGTTGCCCGGCCAGACGTTCGTCGAGCGGGTGGTCGTTCGACGCCGCGGTGAGGCCGGCCAGCACGGTGGCGTGGTCGCCGGTGCGGAGCAGCAGGTCGTTGCGGTCGAGGACGGCGGCCCAGCGCTCGCGTTCGAGTCCGACGGCGATCGCGTCGAGCCAGTCGCTGTCGACGTCGTCGAACGGCGTTCCGCGCCACAGATCGAGCGCCTCGCGCCAGAGCCCGGCGGCGACGGCGTCGTCGGCCGAGCGCGCCTCGGCGACGAGTGTGCGGAACTGGTGCAGGTCGACGGTTTCCGGATCGGCGTCGAGCAGGTACCCCCGGCCGCGCCGGGCCAACGCCGGGCCGTCGGCGGCTTCCAGCGCGGTACGCAGCCGCGACAGGTAGGTGTGCAGGGTCTGCCGGGACCGCTGTGGCGGCCGCTCACCCCAGACCCGGTCGATGAGCTGCTCCGGCGTCGCGGCGATCCCGGGTTCGACCAGCAGGGTCGCCAGAACCGTCCGCTGCCGGGTCGGTCCTAACTCGACAGCTCCGCCGATTCCATAGGCCACCACCGGGCCCAAGACGCCGAACCGCAAGACGTCCCCTTCCCGCCCGGGACTGCGGGCGTTCGCGGTACACCGTAGGCGATGGCCGCCAGACGACCGAACGCCGCCGAAGAGTCCCTCTTGACGCGGCTATTCAACGAGTGAATAGTAGGCGCGTGTCCACCCGCCACCTCCTGCTCGGCCTCCTCGCCCGCGGTCCTCACCACGGGTACGAGCTGAAGCGAGCGCACGACGACGCGCTGCCGTCGGCGAAGCCGCTCGCCTTCGGGCAGGTGTACGCGACGATCGGCCGGCTGGAACGCGACGGCCTGATCGAACCCGCCGGATCGGATCAGGCGTCCGGGCCGGAACGGGTCAGCTACCGCCTCACCGGCGCCGGGCGTACCGAACTGGCGCAGTGGCTGGAAGCTGTCGAGACGCCGGCTCCGCATCTCGGGGGCGCACTGCTGGAGAAGGTGGTGGTCGCATTGCTGGCCGCCGACCGGCAGACCGCGACGCAATACCTGGTGCGGCAGCGGGCCGCGCACATGGCCCGCATGCGGGAGCTGACCCAGATCCGGCAGGCCGCCACCAGCGTGAACGAGGCGGCGGCGGCCGACTACACGATCACTCACCTCGACGCGGACCTGCGCTGGATGCAGCAGACGGTGTCCCGGGTCGACGCGCTCGACAAGGAGATCCGGTCATGACCCTGCTGGCAGGCCGTGCGGTCACCAAGCAGTACGGGCGCACCGCCGCGCTCGCCGACGCCGACGTCGAGGTGGCCGCGGGGGAGATCCTCGCGATCACCGGGCCGTCCGGGTCGGGCAAGTCCACGCTGCTGTTGTGCCTGTCCGGCATCGTCACCCCCGACTCCGGCGAGATCTGGTTCGCCGGGGCTCGGCTCGACGACCGGAGCGAGGCGGCGCGGGCGGTGCTGCGGCGTACGGAGATCGGTGTGCTGTTGCAGCACGGTCAGCTGGTTCCGGAGCTGACCGCCGCCGAGAACGTGGCGTTGCCGTTGCTGCTCGGTGGGGCGACGCGGGGGCCGGCGGCCCGATCGGCCGAGCAGTGGCTCGACCGATTCGGCGTCGCCGGGGAGGCGGCCAAGCGGCCCGGTGAGTTGTCCGGCGGGCAGCAGCAGCGCGTGGCGTTGGCCCGGGCGCTGGTCACCGGGCCCCGGCTGTTGTTCGCCGACGAGCCGACCGGGTCGCTCGACTCGGTCGCCGGTGAATCGGTGCTGGCCGCGCTGGTGTCGGCGGCCAAGGAACACGCCACCGCCGTCGTGCTGATCACGCACGACGCCACGGTGGCGGCGTACGCCGATCGCGAGATCCACCTTCGTGACGGCCGCGTCCTGTCGGCGGTGACCGCGTGAGGTTCACGACGCTGGTGCGGCTGGCGTACCCGGGATCGCTGACCGACCGCGTCCGGGTCGCCCTCACTGTCGTCGGTGCGCTGCTGGCCGGGCTGTCTGTGCTGGCCACCGGGGCAGTGCTGAACATGGCGCCGACCGAACGCAGGCTGGACCTGCCCGGCGGCGGCTGGACGCTCGACCCTTACGACTGGCGTTACACCTCGACGCTGCTCAACGAGTCCGGCCTGCGTCCGGGACTCATCGCGATGGTGGCCGCCACGATCATCCCGGCGCTGGTGCTGCTCGCGCAGGCGGCGCGGCTCGGCGGCCCGGCGCGCGACCATCGGCTGGCCACCCTGCGCCTGGCCGGTGCGACGCCTCGGCAAGCCCGCACGATCGCCGCCGCGTCGCAGGCGTTCACGGTCGCCGTCGGCGTGCTGCTCGCCGCCGCGGTCTATCCGTTGCTGCGCTGGCTGCTGCACCGCCCGACGATGGACGGCGTGCGCATGACGGCTGTGCAGGTCGAGGGCCTCCCCGAGCTGCACCCCTACACCGGGCCGCTGCTGCCGTTGCCGACCGACACCTGGCCGGCCTGGTGGAGTTGGGTCGCGGTGCTCGTCGCGCTGCCGCTGCTGTCCGGGCTGGTGTCGATGCTCGCGTTGCGCCGTCTGATCAAGTCACCGGTCGAAGCCGCCCGCCGCGCCCGGCGCGAACGCCCGCGGATCTGGCCGCTCTGGCTGATCGCGATCGGCCTCGTCGACATGTCTGTCTGCCGCGCGTGGATCGACTCGCTGGCCCGCGCGGACGCGTCCGGCGACCGGCTGGTCCTGCCCTACGTCACGCTCCTGGCGGGCCTCGCCGCGATCTGCGCGGCGGTCCCGCTCAGCGCGGCGAGCGTGGCCTATCTCGGCGCCAGGCTCACGCTGCGGTACGCGTACCGCCCCGCCACGCTCATCGCGGCCCGCCGCGTCCTCGCCGACCCATACGCCGGAAGCCGGGCCGTCTCGGCGATGCTGGTCTGCGCGGTGCTGTTCGGCGCCCTGATCGGCATCCGTACGCAGCTGGACTTCCACGTCGAGATGGAGGTTCTGGTCGGGCAGACGATCGGCGACCCCGCCCTCCAAGACCTCGTCCTCGACATGCTGTACGCGTTGTCGCTGGTCTTCATCGGCTTCGCGGCGGTCGGGCTGCTCATCGCGTTGGTCGACGTGGCCATGACCCGCCGCCGGACCGAGGCCGCCCTGCTCGCGGCGGGCACCTCGACGCGGGTGCTCGTCACCGCCCGCCTGCTCGGCGTCTTCCTGGTGGCCGTCCCCGGAGTCCTGCTCGGTCTGGCGACCGGGTTCGCCTCGCCGAGCCTGGCCATGGTCCCCGAGCGGGCCCCGGCCGCCGTGCACCACGTCTGCCACGAACTCGGCGACCCCGACGTCATCGTGCCGTGCACCGACGCGGGGATCGCGCGGCAGCAGCGTGCCGACCGGGAGAACCGGGAGCCGGCGTACTCGTGGGTCGAGTATCAGGCGCAGGGACCGTGGCACGTGGCGCATCCACCGATCCCGTGGGCACGGCTGCTCACGGCCGGCGGGATCGACCTGCTCGTGATCGCCCTGGTCACCTTCCTGAGCCTGCTCGTGGGACGCCGCTCGCCCGCCGAGACCGCCCTGCGGACGACCTGACTGGGCGAGTCAGGCCGGGAGGAGCTTGGCGACGTCGGGGGCGAACACGGTCGTCCAATGCGGATGGAGCCGGTAGTAGACGACCTCCTCGTCCCAGTCGAAGGCGTCCGCGCCGTAGAACTCCTGGAAGTACGCCAGCAGCTCCGGCCAGTCGGCGGCCGGTTCGCCGTCGGCCGGGTTGAGGATCTCGACCGTGCCATGGGTGAACACGCCCAGGTCCTCGCCGCGCATGTGCGCGACGCTGGCCGCCGGGCGGGCGGCGAGGTGGCGGGCCTTGGCCGCCGTCCGGGCGGTGCCGAAGTGCCACTTGCCGTGCAGGAAATGCCCGTCCGCGCCGCTGATCCGGGGTTCGCCGGTAGCGGTGACGGTGGACAGCGCGAGCGTGCACATGCCGGTCAGGATCTGGGTGAGCTGCGCCGCGGTGATGGTGCGGCCGACGACGATCGAGCGCAGGTGCGCGGTGGATCCGGCGAGCGACCGGTCGAGCAGGGCCTGCAGTTCGTCGAGCTCTTCGGCGGTTTCGCGCATCAGGTCATCGTCGCGTACAGGTCGCGGACGGCCTGCGCGACGGCCGGGGAGTCCTTGCTGAGGATCTTGCTGTGGTTGCTCGCGACCTTCGTGCTCACCTGGACGTTCGGGTTGGCGGCGAGGATCGGGTCGAGCACCTTGCGGCCCTCGTCCATCTCGCCACCGCTGGTACCGAGACTGTCGCCGCTGGCGAGGACGAACCACACCGGGACGGTCAGCCGTTCGAGCACCGGTACGCTCCCGGCGGCGATCTCGTTCAGCTCGATGTTGATGTCGGCGTGCTGGTCGGCGCTCATCCGCGCGCCGAGCCCGAACCGGGCCGCGATCGGCAGGAAGAACCGCATCTTGCGGAACAGCTTGCGGATCTGCGCTCGCCCCTCCTCGCCGGTGATCCCGACGGGGAACGCGTCCACGATCACGGCTCCCACCATGCGGTCCGGGTGACGGTCGGCCCAATGCCAGGCCAGGATGCCGCCGTAGGACCAGCCGACCAGCAGCGGCCGGTCGACGCCCCGGGCGGTCAGGACGGCGTCCAGGTCCCGGACGGCTCCTTCGAAGGAGTAGTCCGCCGATCGCTTGGACTTGCCGCGGGCGCGCTCGTCGTACGCGATGTGCCGGTAGCCGTCGCCGAGGCCGGCGATGACGCGGCGCCAGTGCGACTGATCGGCGTACGCGCCGTTGAGGTAGACGATCGGCCGGCCGGGTCCGCCGGTGTCGGTCACGTGGAGGGCGGTGTCGTCGACCGGCACCAAGCCGGTGAAAGTGTTCTGGGACATGGCTTTCCCTTCCGGCGATCACTGGGGACGGCGGGGGATGTCCGGGAGCGTGCCTTCGGCGCGCAGCTTCTCGCGATGGGCGCGCCAGTCCGCTTCCAGTTGCGGCAGCCGCGTCACGAGGAAGTCTGCGAAGGCCTGCCACTCCAGCAGCGCCGCCTTGCGTTCGATGGGGGCGTTTTCGAGCAGCGCCAGTCCTTCGCGCGCCAGCGCCGCCTGCTCGTGGAACTCGGTCACGTCGAAACCGGTCGACCGGGGAGCGTCCAAATCGAGGCGGACACGGTCCATTCGCTCGCCCGCGGCTCGCGAGCGGTGGATGAGGCCGAGGGTCTCCAGCGTGCTGACCGCGCCGGTGATCGCGCTGCGACTGGCCAGTAGCGCGTCGGCCAGCTCCGCGATGCTCGGCTCGCTCGGATGCCGGATCACCAGGTAACCGAGCAGCCGGCCGACCATCGGCGCCATGCCGTAGCGGCGGGCGTAGAAGCGGCCGATGTGGTCGGCGAAGGTGATCTCAGCGTCGGTCGCCATACGATCGAAATTACAGTCACATCTGAGATAACACAAATTTATGTCATCTCAGCTGCCTACTGGGGGAAGCGCTCGACGAAGCGGCGCTGCCACGGCGTCTCGACCGCCCTTGGCGAGTAACGCTCGCGGACGAACGCGACGGCTTCCTTCCCGGGTACGCCGTCCAGCACGGCCAGGCAGGCCAAGGCGGTGCCGGTGCGACCGACGCCGCCACCGCAGGCGAGCTCGACGCGTTCGGTGGCGCTGCGGATCCAGGCTTCTCGCAGGGCTTCGCGAGCGTGGTCGCGATCGGAGGGGAGCCGGAAATCCGGCCAGCGGATCCATCGCTGGTGCCACGAGGTCGGCGGCGGCTCATGGCCGAGCAGGTAGAGCGCGAAGTCCGGCGGCGGCCCCGGCGGGAGTGGGCGGCGCAGCCCACGGCCGCGGATCAGCCTTCCCGAAGGCAGGCGCAGTACGCCGCCGGAGCTGGGCTCCCAGGTGTCGAGCACGCGGGCAGCGTACCGTTCGCAAAATATGCGGGTCACGCATCTTTGCGGGGGGCGCACTTTTGTGTACGCTGTTCGCATGGGCCTCCGCGAGCAGAAGAAGCAAGCGACCAGAGCCGCACTCAGCTGGGCGGCGATTCAGCTTGCGGTCAAGCGGGGCTTCGACAACGTCCTCGTGGAGGACATCGCCTCCGCGGCCGGGGTGTCCCCTCGTACCTTCAACAACTACTTCTCCAGCAAGGCCGAAGCGGTCGCCGCCCGGCATCTCGACCGCTCGGCGAAGATGGCCGACGAACTGCGCGAGCGACCCGCCGGCGAACCCTTGTGGACATCCATCCGACACGCGTTGCTGGCGCAGCTCGAACCCGGCCCGGAGGTCGTCGAGCATCCGGTCGGCGATCGTGACCGATGGGCGGCAGGCGTCACCGCGTTGATGACGACGCCGTCGATGCAGGCCGAGATTCTGCGCGCGGGAGCGCTCGCCGAGGCCGAGATCGCTGCCGCCATCGCCCAACGCACCGGCACCGTCGTCGGCCGTGACCTTTATCCGAGTCTTGTCGCGGCGGTCGTCAACGCCGCGAACAACGCGTGTCAGCAGCACTACATCCGCAACGACGCCAAGGTCGACGTCAAGCGCGTGATGATCGAGGCCCTCGACCTGGTCGAGGCAGGACTGCCCGACCCCAGCGCCTGATCGTCGCGCCCCACTAGGCATCACCCACCACCCGTCGCCGCGTCGACGGGCGATCCCTCCTACCCATGAACGGGAGATTTGTCATGGAAGATGTCATTATCGTGGGCGCCGGGCCCAACGGGCTCATGCTGGCCTGCGAGCTGGCCCTGGCCGGCGTACGCCCGGTCGTGGTGGAGAAGCTGACCGAGCAGCGCACCGAGCAGCGCGCCAACGGCATGGTCGGCCAGATCGTGCGCATGATGGACCGGCGCGGGCTCTTCGAGCGCCTGGCCGGCACCCCTGGACCGCCCCGCCCCGCGCCGCACTTCATGTTCGCCGCGTACCCGATGCCGTTCGGGGAGCTGCCCGACAGTCCGGTCTACGTCCAGCTGGTGCCGCAGGCCAAGGTCGAGCAGGTGCTCGCCGAGCGGGCCACCGAGCTGGGCGTCGAGATCCGCCGAGGGCTCGACCTGGTCGGACTGTCGCCATCGGACGATGCGGTGACGGCCCGGTTCGACGGTCCGGCCGGGCCGGTCGAGCTGACCGGGCGATATCTGGTCGGCGCGGACGGCGGTCACAGCGCGACCCGCAAACTCGCCGGCATCGGCTTCCCCGGGATCACCAACGACCGGACGGTCAGCCGGACCGCGCACGTCGGCGTACCGGCGGAGTTCCGCGACCCGGGCGGCGGGCTGAGGGTGCCGGGCTACGGGGTGATCCCGGCGTTCCTGCACACCCGGACCGAGCACGGCATGGTCTCGTTCGCGGCGTTCCCGGACGGCCGGGTGATGCTCAGCGTCTCCGAGCAGGCCGACGTCGACGAGTCCCGCCCGATGAGCTTCGCCGAGCTGACGGCCGCGTTCCACCGGGTGGTGGGCGCGGACGCGCCGGTCGAGGAACTGCCCGCGCCGGGCATGATGCGCCGGGTCGTCGGCGGCAACACCCGGCTCGCCGAGCGGTACCGGCAGGGGCGGGTGTTCCTGGTCGGCGACGCCGCGCACGTGCACTCCGCGATCGGCGGCAACGGGCTCAACCTCGGTCTGCAGGACTCGATCAACCTGGCCTGGAAACTGGCCGGCGAGCTGCACGGCTGGGCTCCGGCCGGGCTGCTGGACACCTACGAGTCCGAGCGTCGCCCGGCGGCGGAGAAGGTGACCACCCAGACCACCGCGCAGGGCGTACTCGTGAGCCCGGGACCGGAGATCACCGCGCTGCGTACGGTGTTCGGCGAGCTGTTGCGGGAGCCGAGTGTGCTGCAGCGCATCGCCGACCTCATCTCCGGCGCGGACATCCGGTACGCCGACATGGGCGCCTGGGCGCCGGACCTCACGGTCGACGGCCGCTGCCTGGCCGAGCTGACGCGGCAGGGCCGGCCGCTGCTGCTCGACCTGACCGCCGACGGCCACCTGGCCGCGGTCGCCGTACCGTGGCGCGACCGAGTCGACGTCGTCACCGGGACGAGCACCGACACCAAGGCGACCGGAGTGCTGCTCCGGCCGGACTGCTACGTGGCTTGGGAGTCGAGCGACGCTCAGCCGGATGTCGCGGCGTTGCAGGCCGCGTTGGCCCGGTGGTTCGGCCCCGGCGCCTGAGCCGTCCATGATCAGCGGAGTTCGAAGTGCCGTGCGCCCCGAACTCCGCTGGCCAGGAACCCGTGCCGGCGGATCTGTAACCAAGATCACGAATTGGCGGATGGGCTAGGGTGGCCGGACAGATCCACTGAAATGGGGAGTCACTCGTGCACGACCACAGCACCGCGTCCTTCCACTTCGTGCCCGGCGACGGCGAGGAGCTCGATCGAGTGCTGGCCCTGTCGTCGAACGAGCCGGTATGGCGGCTGCCCGCCGACCGCTACCGGGCCGAGGCCGCCGAACGCCAATACCGTCCGGAGTGGACCTGGGTGGCCGAGGACGGCGACGGCCGGCTGCTGGCGCGGGCGCTCTGGTGGGGGCAAGGCGACAGCGCCCAGCCACTGGCGCTGGACTGCCTGTCGGTCGCCGACGAAGTCCCGGCCGCCGAGCGCGCGACCCTCGCGGCTGCCCTGCTCAGCGCCGGGCACCAGGCGTTCCGGGACGCCGGGGCGGCGGCCCCGCCGCTGTACAACCTCATGCAACTGCCCGGCGGCTGGCGCGCCGACGACGCGTACGCGGCCGCGGTCGCCTGGCGGCGGGCGGCCGCACAGCTGGCCGGACTGACGGTCGAGGTGGAACGGCTCCAGTTCGAGTGGACGCCGGACGCCGGCCTGCCCGACGCGCCCGAACGACTGGAGTTCCGGCCGGAGCCGGACGACGAGGTGTTCCTGGCCGCGATGCTGCGCGTCGCCGAGGGCACGCTCGACGCGCATACCCTCGAAAGCGAGCAGTCTCAGGGCGCGGAATCCACCGCCCGGGAATCGCTCGCCTTCTATCTCGATCGGCCCGGCCTGCGGGAATGGTGGCGGCTCGCATACACCCCGGACGGCGCGCTGGCCGGGCTCGCCATCCCGTCGGCGACGCCCTACCACCGCAACGTCGGGTACCTGGGTGTCGTCCCGGAACTGCGCGGCCGCGGCTACGTCACGGAGATCCTGGCGGCGATCACCCGGTTCCACGCCGCCGCCGGAGCCGAGCGCGTCACCGCGACGACCGATCTGGCCAACCGCCCGATGGCCGCCGCGTTCGAGCGGGCGGGCTACCGCAACACCGAGGTACGCCTGATCTTCTCCGCCCCGATCGCCTGAGCCTCCGGCGCTCGGCTGCTGATTAGGAACTCGTTTGGGCCGCTTCGGCGAGGTCGACCAGCCGGCGGGTCGCCGTGACAGCGGCGGCCAGCTTTGGATCGGTCACCGAGGCGGCCATGGCGTGCAACCGCTCGGCCATCTCATCGAGCCGCAGTCCCGCGGTCTCGGGGATCTTCGCCGCCAGCTTCGTGGCGGCGGACCGCGCCAGGTATTTGGCCGCGACCGCCACGCGCAGCAGCACGGCCGCGTCCCCGGAAGCGCCGGGCGCGGTCGGGTCGCTGTGGGCGGTGATGAGCGGAATGAACTCCACCGGGCTGGCCGGTAGTCGCAGGTCGTCGTAGAGCGCCGTGGCATCGGTGGGGATCGCCGCCGTCTCGATCGGCCAGCGATACCAGTCCAGCCACAGCACGCCGTCGGCGATCTGCAGGCATACGCCGGCGTAGGAGCCGCCGATCGGAGCCTCGCGCGGGGCGTCGACGGTCGCCAGGACCTGGTCGCCGAACACGACGGCGAGGTCGAGCGTGGCTTCGGGGTCGCCGACCGCGATCAGGTCCAGGTCGGACCAGGCGTCACCGCCGCCCCGGCCCAGTGAGCCGATCAGCAGCAGCGCGCCCAGGTTCGCCCGCCGGGCTGCCGCGACGGTCTTGTCCAGTGCGGTCTGGCGGTCCTGGGTCATCCGCGACAGTCGCTCGGCGAGTTCGGGTGTCGGCATGCCCCTATCCTTCCCGGTCGCGATCATCGGAAGGTCCGAGGGCGGCCGGTGGCGTGGGTAGGGTGAGGGGCAGGTCGCGAGGAAGGGGCTTTGACGGTGACGGAGACGACGGTGGCCGAGGTGCTGGCCGACCTGGCCGCGCTGGAGGACCCCAAGGCCCGCGCGGTCAACGAGAAGCACGGCGACGATCACGGGGTCAACCTCAGCAAGCTGCGCGCGCTTGCGAAGGAGCTGAAGACCCAGCAGGACCTCGCTCGGCAGCTCTGGGCCACCGGGGACACCGCGGCGCGACTGGTGGCGCTGCTGATCTGCCGCCCGAAGGCGTTCGAGCGAGATGAGCTGGACACCATGCTGCGCGAGGCGCGTACGCCGAAAGTGCACGACTGGCTCGTGAACTACGTGGTGAAGAAGAGCCCGTACGCCGAGGAGCTGCGCCAGGCGTGGTTCGCCGACCCGGACCCGGTGGTGGCCAGCGCCGGCTGGGCGTTGACCACCGAACGGGTGGCCAAGCAGCCCGACGGACTCGACCTGCCCGGGCTGCTCGACACGATCGAGGCGCAGATGAAGGACGCGCCGGACCGGTTGCAGTGGGCGATGAACCACAGCCTGGCCCAGATCGGGATCGACCATCCGGCGTACCGGGCGCGGGCGATCGGCATCGGCGAACGCCTGGAAGTGCTCAAGGACTATCCGACCCCGCCGAACTGCACCTCCCCATACGCGCCGATCTGGATCGCGGAGATGGTGCGCCGCAACGGATAGCGGCGGGCGCGATGCACGCACCCGCCGCTGCCCGCGCCGATCAGCCGACCGGAACCGGCTCGGCGGCCTCGGCAGGCTCCACCGCCGGCGGCGTACGCCGGGCCTGACGGCGTTCCCGGCGACCCTCGACCATGGTGTAGAGGACGGGGATCAGGATCAGCGTCAGGACCGTCGAAGTGACCAGGCCGCCGATGACCACCACCGCCAGCGGCGTGGAGATGAAGCCGCCCTCGCCGGTGATGCCCAACGCCATCGGCAGCAGGGCGAAGATGGTCGCCAACGCCGTCATCAGGATGGGCCGCAACCGCCGCCGGCCGCCCTCGACGACGGCGTCCGCCACGCTCAGACCGCGCTCACGGTACTGGTTGACCAGATCCATGAGGACGATCGCGTTGGTGACGACGATGCCGATGAGCATCAGGATGCCGATCAGCGCGGCCACGCCGAGCGGCGTACCGGTGATCAGCAGGAGCGCGAACGCGCCGATGAACGCGAACGGGATGGACACCAGCAGGATCAGCGTCTGGCGGATGCTGCGGAACACCGCCACGAGCACCAGGAACACCAGCGCCACGGCGGCGACCATGGCCAGGATCAGCTGCGAGAACGCCTCGTTCTGGTCGGCGGTGACGCCGCCGATCTCGTAGCTCGCCCCGGCGGGCAGGGTCAGCGTGGCGAGCTTGTCGGTCACCGCCTGGCTGGCCGCCCCGGTGTTGTCCCCGACGGGGGTCGCGGAGACGGTGTTGGTGCGCTCGCCGTCGATGTGCGTACGCTGCACCGGCCCGTCCACCTGACGGACGGCGGCCACCTGCTCCAGGCGTACAAGTCCGGAGGAGGTGGGCAGGGTGAGTGCCTTGACCTCGGCCAGGCTGTCGGGCGCGGCCGCGGTGGTCTGCAGGACCACGTCGTGGGCGGCGCCGTCGAGGGTGACCTGAGTGACGGTCGTGCCGCTGACCGCCTGGCGTAGGGCCGACACGATGGTCATGGTGTTCAGCCCGTAGCGGGCCGCCGCCTCGCCGTCCGGCACGATGCTGATCTGCGGCGTGCTTTCACTCAGGTCGCTCTGCACGTCGGTGACCTGCGATACGCCGCTCAGCGCCTGCTGGACCTGCTGGGTGGCGTCGGTGAGGGTCTGGTCGTCGTCGCCGCGGACCGTCACCGAGATGGCGCTGCTGCCGGTGACGCCGCCGCTTTCGCCGACCTTCAGCTCGCCGGCGTCGGTGATCGTCGCGAGCTTGGCGCGGACGTCGTCGCTGACCGCCGCGCTGTCGGCGTCGTCGGCCAGCACCAGCGTGTAGGAGACGTTGTTGGCCGACTGCGAGCCGAAGAAGCCGCCGGTCGAGCCGAGTACTACCTGGTACGAGGCGATTCCGTCCACATCGGACAGAGCCTGTTCGACCTTCTGGGCGGCGGAGTCGGTGGTGGCCAGGTCGGTCCCGGCCGGCAGGGACTGCGTGACGCGGATGGAGTCCTGACCGGAGTCGCCGATGAACGTCGTCTTCAGCCCGCCGGCCATCGCGAAGGTGGCGATGAGCAGCACCACGGCACCGGCCAGGATGGTCTTACGGTGACCGACGGCCCACTTGATGATCGGCAGGTAGAGGCGGGGGAGCAGACCGTGCCGCTCGCGCTCCTCCACCCGGGCGCGATACACCTCGGCCGGTACGCCGACGGCGTCCTTGGGCGTCTTGAGGAACCAGTACGCCAGCACCGGCACCACGGTCAGCGACACCAGCAGCGAGGCGAGCATCGCGACGGAGACCGTGATGGCGAAGGAGCCGAACAGCTCCCCGACGAACCCGCTGACCAACGCGATCGGCAGGAACACGGCGACCGTGGTCAGCGTGGAAGAGGTGACCGCCGTGGCGACCTCGCGGACGGCGGTCAGCACCGCCGCGCGCCGGTCCTCGCCGTAGCCGAGATGGCGTTTGATGTTCTCCAGCACCACGATCGAGTCGTCGACGACCCGGCCGACGGCGATGGTCAGCCCGCCGAGGGTCAGGATGTTCAGCGAGTAGCCCTGCTGCCAGACCGCGATCAGCGCGATGAGCAGCGACAACGGGATGGACACGGCGGTCACGACGGTGGCGCGGGCGGACCGCAGGAACAGCACGATGACCAGGATCGCCATCGCCAAGCCGAGCGCGCCTTCCTCGACGAGGCCGTTGACGGAGCTCTTGACGCCGGGGCCGGAGTCCGACACGACGACGAGCTTCGCGCCGCCGCCCAGGGCTTCCTGGAGTTCGGGCAGCTGATCGCGTACGGCGTCGGAGATGGCCGGGCTGCTGCCGTTGCGGTCCATCGTGATGGACAGGCCGAGGCTCGGCTTGCCGTCGGTACGCGTGATCGAGGTGACCGCAGCGTCGGTCAGCGCCACGGTGGCGACGTTCTTGAGCTGCACAGGCTTTGTCTTGCCTGCGCCGTCGGTGCCGGTGCCACTGTCGGTGCCCGTCGGGCTGGTCGCTGAGGCGGCGCCGGGGGACAGCCAGAGGTTTTGAATCTGCTGCAACGAGGTGACCGGCTGCCCGACGGCGAGGCTGAGGTTGTGGCCGTCGGAGGTGATCTGCCCGGCCGACGAGGTCCCGCCCAGGGAGCTGAGCGCGCTGGTGATGGACTGCGTGGACAGCCCGGCCTTGGCCAGCGCCGCCGGGTTCGGGGCGATCGTCACCACCTGATCGCGTACGCCGGAGACGGAGACCTCGTTGACGCCGTCGACGGCCCGCAGCTCCGGGACGACCTTGTCCTGCAACGCGGCGGCGAAGGCCCGCTGATCGCCGTCGGAGGTGGCGGCCAGCACCATCGTCGGCATGTCGCCGGTGCTACCCGTGAGCACCTGCGATTGGACGCCCTGCGGCAGGGCGGCGGAGATCTTGGAGACCGCCTGCTCCACGTCGGCGGACGCCTCGTCGATGTCGGTGTCGAAGGAGAACGACACCATGACCTGCACCGAGCCCTGCTGGGAGGTCGACGTGGTGCTCTCCACCCCGTCGAGGCCCTCGACGGCCTTCTCGATCGGGGCGGTGACCTGCTCCTCGACGACTTCCGGCGCGGCGCCGGGATAGGTCGCCACCACGGTCACGGCGGGGAAGGACAGGTCGGGGAGCAGTTGTTGTCTCAGCGAGAGCGTCGCGTACACGCCGAAGGCGACGACGAGCGTGGTGAGCAGCGCCACCAGCTTGCGGTTCGCGAGACTGACCCGGGCCAGGAAAGACACCTGTGACCTCGTTTTCGTTTTCGAACTGGGCGATCTAGGGGCGCACTGGGCGCCATCTCGAGTCTCGGCAACGAAGGGCCTGGTTGACGTCGTCCCGAGGTGGTCGGACGACTACCGCGGATGTGGTACGCCGCGTACCGCGTACGTGGTCGCGGCCCCTACGGGTTCCGGTGGATGCCTGCTCACCACGCATGGCAAGATCGGCCGGATGAAGATCGGGCTGCTGGGGCCGTTCGAGGTACGCGGAGACGACGGAGTCGTCGCCGACGTGCCCGGCGCTCGCCTGCGCGGCCTGCTCACCGCCCTGGCGCTCGACCCCGGCCGGGTGCTGCCGAAGGCGACCCTCGTCGACTGGATCTGGGGCGAGAATCCGCCGGCCGACGCGACGAACGCCTTGCACCGCTTGGTTTCCCGGCTGCGGAAGGTGCTGCCGGAGGGTTCGATCGAGGGGCAGAGCGACGGCTATCGGCTGACGGTGGACCCCGACGCCGTCGACGCGGCCCGGTTCGAGCGTCTACTCGCGGCCGCCCGTCTTGGTCCCGCTCGTATTGGTCCCGGCGACTCCGCCGGCCGGCTCAGCCCCGCTCTTCTTGGTTTCGGCGACTCCGCCGGCCGGCTCAGCCCCGACGTCGGCCGGAACAGTGCCGACGATCCGCGTCGGGTGCGCCTGCTGCGGGAGGCGGTCGGGCTGTGGCGGGGTGCGGCGTTGCAGGACGTCGATCTGCCGGACAGCGCGGCCTTCGAGGCGGCGGTCACCCGGCTGGAACGGTTGCGCCTGACGGCTTTGGAGGACCGGTACGACGCGGAGGTCGAACTCGGCCACGGGGCGGACCTGGTGACCGAGTTGTCCGACTTGGTGGCCGCCCATCCGGTCCGGGAACGGCTGGCCGGAGCCCTGATGCGGGCGCTGGTCGCGTCCGGTCGCGACAGCGAGGCGCTGCTGGCGTACGAGCGGACGCGGGAGGCGCTGGCCGATTCGCTCGGCGTGGACCCGTCACCGGAACTGGCGGCGTTGCACGTCTCACTGTTGCGGGGCGAGGTCGGCCGGCAGCCGGAACGGCGCACGAATCTGCGGGCCGAGCTGACCAGCTTCGTCGGCCGGGACGAGGACGTCGCCGCGGTCCGTGGGCTGGTCGGCGACCACCGGCTCACCACTCTGATCGGGCCTGGCGGCTCGGGCAAGACCCGGCTGGCCATGGAGACCGCGCAGACGCTGCTCGGTGACCTGCCCGACGGTGCGTGGGTAGTGGAACTGGCGACCATCGGCACGGACGGCGACGTGGCGCAGGCGACCGTGGCAGCGCTGGGCCTGCGCGACGCGCTGTTCGGGCAGACACCGGGCGCGGAAGCCACCGATCGTGCCGTCGCCGCCCTGCGGGACCGGGCGATGCTGCTGATCCTGGACAACTGCGAGCACGTCATCGAGCCGGTGGCCGCCTTCGCCCATCGGGTCCTCGGCGACTGCCGGCGACTGCGGATCCTGGCCACCAGCCGGGAGCCGCTGGGCATCACCGGGGAGTCGTTGTGGCCGGTCACGCCGTTGATCCTGCCCGCGGTGGACGCCGATCCCGGCGAGATCGAGTCCGCTCCGGCCGTCCGGCTGTTGCGGGATCGGGCCGGCGCGGTCCGCCAGGATCTCGCGGCCGACCCGGCCCGCTCGGATCCGGCCACGTCGCAGACGATGGCGCGGGTCTGCCGGGCCTTGGACGGGATGCCGCTGGCGATCGAACTCGCGGCGGCCCGGCTGCGCTCGATGTCCCTCGACCAGCTCGCCCATCGGCTCGACGACCGGTTCCGGCTGCTGACCGGTGGCAGCCGGACCGCGCTGCCCCGGCACCGGACGTTGCGGGCGGTCATCGACTGGAGCTGGGGACTGCTCAGCGACGCCGAACGCGTGGTGCTGCACCGGCTGTCGGTGTTCGCCGGTGGGGCGAGCCTGGAGGCGGCCGAGCATGTCTGCGCCGCCGACGGGGTCGAGGCGTGGCAGGTCTTCGACCTGTTGACCGCGCTGACCGAGAAGTCGCTGGTGATCGTCGAGGGCGAGCAGGCGCCGCGCTACCGGATGCTGGGCACCATCAAGGAGTACGCCGGCCAGCGGCTGGCCGAGGCGGGGGAGGCGGAAGCGGCCCGCCAGGCGCATCTGGCGTACTTCACCGAAATGGTCGAGGCGGCGGAGCCGCATCTGTACCGCGCCGAGCAGCTGGAATGGCTGGCAACACTGGAGGCCGAGCACGACAACATCGGCGCGGCGATGCGGGGTGCGATCGCCGCTGCCGACGCCGCCGGGGCGATGCGGATGGCGGCCGCGGCCGGCTGGTACTGGTGGCTGGGCGGGCACAAGGCCGAGGGGAACGAGCTGATCACGGCGGCCACCGCGCTGCCAGGCGAGGTCGCCGACGCCAGCCGGGCCGTGGTGTACGCACGCGCCGTGCACGCGGGTGTGCACGCCGGCCGGTCGGTGCGGGATCTGGCGACCTGGGGACCGGGCGACCAACGGCAGGCCGACGAGTGGGTACGCAAGGCGTTGGAGATCAGTCAGCGGGTTCCCCGAGACCACCGGGCGCTGCGCTTCGTCGCCGCGCTGGAACGTCTACTGCACGCGCCGGCCGAGGCCGCGCCCGCGTTCGAGCAACTGCTCGGTGACCCCGATCCGTGGCTGCGGGCGTTGTCGCGACTGCACCTGGGCCGGCTGCGGATCATGCTCGGCGACGACGGCCCGGACGCCGAGGCGTACCTGGAGACCGCGCTGGCCGAGTTCCGCACGCTCGGCGACCGATGGGGGATCTCGTTCGCCTCGACCGAGCTGGCGAACCGGATCGCGATGCGGGGCGACTTCGCCGCCGCCTGCGCCTACTACGAGCAGGCGATCACGGTCGTGCTGGAGGTCGGCGCCGGTGAGGACGTGGTGCCCTTGCGGTCGCGGCAGGCGCAGCTGTACTGGCTGTCGGGTGACACCGAGGCGAGCGCGGCAGCCATGGCCGAGGCGCAGCGGTACGCCCAACGCGTGTCGTGGCCGAACGCGCTGGCGGAGTTGGCGCTGGCCAAGGCGGAACTCGCCCGGTGGAGCGGCGACGCGGAGCAGGCGTACCGGCAGCTGGAGATCGCGACCACGATGCTCGGTGACGACGCGAAGCGGGCGTTCGTCGGCTCGGTCGCCCATGACCTGCTCGGATATCTGGCGCCCGAGCTCGATTCGGCCCGGGAACATCGGATCGCGGCGTTCCGGACGGCGACCGAGACCGGGCATGCGCCGCTGATCGCGCAGGTGCTCGTCGGAGTGGCGGATCTGGCGCTGCGCGCGGATCAGCCGGAGCAGGCGGCTCGCCTGATCGGGGCGAGCATCGGCGTACGCGGGCTGCCGGACCGGTCGCAGCCCGACGCCACGCGGATCGAGCAGACGGCACGAAACCGCCTCGGCGAAACGATGTTCGCCGAGGCGGTTCGGGAGGGTTCCCGGACGAGCTGGAGTCAGCTCGCCGCGGTCACCCTCGCTTCGTAGCCGGTCACGCCGGTCGCTGTGACGGTCAGGCTCGCTTGGTGAAGGTCGACCGCGCCCACAGGTAGCCGATGAGGGCGATGACGACGCACCAGGCCAGGGCGGGGATGACGTCGCCGGCGGCCGGTGCGCCGTTGATCAGCCCGCGCAGGGTCTCGATGATCGGGGTGAAGGGCTGGTACTCGGCGAACTGGCGCAGGCCGGGACCCATCTTCTCGGCCGGCACGATCGCGCTGCTGAAGAACGGCAGCATCACCAGCGGCACCGCGGCCATGCCGGCCGTCTCCGGGGACTTGGCCGACAGGCCCAGCGCGACGGTGAACCAGCCGGCCGCGAAGGCGAGCAGGACGACCACGCCGACCACGCCGAACCACTGGGCGACGCTCGCGTGGGGGTCGAAGCCCAGCAGGAACGCCACTCCGACCAGCGCCGCGATGGCTACCAGGTTCGTCAGCACACTGGACACGACGTGGCCGGTCAGCACCGCGCCCCGGGAGACGTCCATGACCTTGAACCGGTTGATGACGCCCTTGGTCATGTCGGCGTTCACCGAGGTCGCGGTGGCGCCGAGGCCGTAGCAGACGGCCAGCAGCATCAGCCCGGGCGTCGCGTAGTCGATATAGTCCACTCCGACGTCGAACGCGTCTCCGAACATGTAGACGAACATCAACATGATGACGATCGGCATCAGGACCGCGTTGAACACCGAGGTCGGGTTCCGGGTGATGTGCTTGGTGTTGCGGCGGAGCATGACCAGCGAGTGGGACTTGGCGCTCATTTGGCGGCCTCCGTGGTGTGGCCCGTCAGGGCGAGGAAAACGTCGTCGAGGTCGGGGGTGTGCACCGAGCATTCCTCGGCGCTGAGGGAGTACTCGTCGAGCCGGTCCAGCAGGGCGCGCAGCGACTTGGTGCCGCCGTCGCTGGGCACGCGCAGGGCCAGGGCTTCCGGGTCCCGGGTGGCGTCGGTGAGGACCCTGGCGGCGGCGTCGAGTTCGGCGGCGGAGGTGAACCGCAGGCGGATGTGCGTGCCGGGGATCTGCCGCTTCAGCTCGTCGGGGGTGCCGTTGGCGACCAGGCGCCCGCCGTCGAGCACCGCGACGCGGTCGGCGAGCTGGTCGGCCTCCTCCAGGTACTGGGTGGTGAGGAAGATGGTCACGCCGTCGGCGACCAGGTCGCGGATGATCGCCCACATGGTGTGCCGGCTGCGCGGGTCCAGGCCGGTCGTCGGCTCGTCGAGGAAGATGATCCGGGGGTTGCCGACGAGCGTCATCGCCAGGTCGAGCTTGCGGCGCATGCCGCCGGAGTAGGTCGACGCGGGCTTGGCCGCCGACTCCGTCAGCTCGAACCGCTCCAGCAGCTCGGTGACCACGCGCTTGCCGTCCTTGGCGGGCACCCGGCTCAGGTCCACCATCAGCTGCAGGTTCTCCTGGCCGGTGAGCAGCTCGTCCACCGCTGCGAACTGGCCGGTGACGCCGATCGCCGCGCGTACCGCCTTGGCCTCGGTCGCGATGTCGTGACCGGCGACGCGGACGGTGCCGCCGTCGGCCTTCATCAACGTCGTCAGCACGTTCACCGTGGTGGTCTTGCCCGCGCCGTTCGGGCCGAGCAACGAGAACACCGATCCGGCCCGGACCTCGAAGTCGATGCCGTCGAGGACGACCTTGTCCTTGTACGCCTTTCGCAGTCCGGAGACCGTGATCGCAGAAGTTGTCATGCGGCAACTATGGGAACCGGGACTGTCACCCTCCTGTCACGGCTCTGACACGGCCGCTGACACCGTGACTGCGGTGATCTCAGCCGGTGTCGCCGGGCCGCACCAGCCCGGTCTGGTACGCGATGACCACCAGCTGAGCCCGGTCGCGTACGCCGAGTTTGGTCATCGCGCGGTTGACGTGTGTCTTGGCTGTCGACGGCGCCAGGAACAGCCGGGTGGCGATCTCCTCGTTCGACAGCCCCAGCGCCACCAGCGCGAGGACTTCGCGTTCGCGGTCGGTCAGCACGTCCAGCACGGTGGCGTTCGGCTGCGGCCCCGGGTCGGCGCTGGTGAGGAACCGGGCGATGAGCGTCTGCGTGGCCCGCGCCGACAGCAGCGCGTCGCCGTCGGCGACGGTGCGGATGCCCTCGATCAGCTCGGCCGGGGTGGCGCCCTTGCCGAGGAACCCGCTGGCCCCGGCCCGCAACGCCAGCAGCACGTACTCGTCCAGCTCGAACGTGGTCAGAATGAGCACGCGTACGCCGGCGAGGTCGTCGTCGGCGGTGATGAGCCGGGTGGCCTGCAGCCCGTCGAGGTCGGGCATGCGGATGTCCATCAGCACCACGTCGGCCCGCGCCGACCGGGCCAGCTGGACGGCTTCGCGGCCGGTGCCGGCCTCCCCGACGACCTCCAGGTCCGGCGCGGTTTCGATGATGCCCCGCAGCCCGGTGCGGATCAGCGCCTGATCGTCGGCGAGCAGTACGCGAATGGTCACGGCACCGCCTCGGGCCGGGCCGGGCTGGGCAGCACGGCGTGCACCTGGAACCGGCCGGTGCCGGTCGGTCCGGCGCTGAAGGAACCGCCGACGGCGACGGCGCGTTCGCGCATCCCGGTCAGACCGTGCCCCACATCCGCTATCGCTGACTCGGCTGACATCGTGTCGGCGGATGCCGGATCGGTGGCGGCTGGATTGGCGACGTCGACGACGACCGCGTCTCGCCGATATTCCACGGACAGCGTCGCGGCCCGCCCGCTGCCGTGCTTGTGGGCGTTGGTGAGCGCCTCCTGCACGATCCGGTACGCCGCCTGGTCGACCGCGGCGGGCAACGGCCGTACCGAGCCGAGCTGCCGATGCTCGACCCGTAAACCTGCCGCCGCAACCGAGGTCAGCAGCTCGTCGAGCTGGGCCAGGCCGCGTACGGGTTCGGTCGGCGCGGTGGCGTCGCCGTTCTGGCGCAACACCGCCAGGATCGTGGCCAGCTCCTCCAGCACCGTCTGCGCCGCCTGGCGTACGTGGCGCAGCGAGGTCTCGGCCTGCTCGGGCCGGGTGCGCACGCTGTGCTCGGCCAGCCCGGCGTGCACGTTGACGACCGCGATGTGATGGGCGACGACGTCGTGCAGATCCCGCGCGATGCGTACCCGTTCCTCGGCCACTCGGCGGCGGGCCTCCTCGTCGCGGTTCTGCTCCGCGCGGCGTGCCCGTTCCTCGACCGCCGCGACATACGCCCGGCGGCTGCGGGTCGCGTCGCCGACGGCGGTGGCCATGCCGATCCAGGCCATCACGCCCAGCGGCGGCCCCAGCCAACCTTGGTCGGTGAAGGTGCCGACGGCCGCGTACACGACGACGGCGGAGATTCCGCCCGCCAGCCAGGCCGTGCGCCGGTTGGTGTGCGTACCCACCGTGTATGCGGCGATGACCGTGGTCGCGACGAACGCCGCCGGTTCCTTCGCCGCCGCGACGGTCACGACGGCCGACGCCGTGGACAGCACCAGCACCGGCAACGGCCAGCGGCGGCGTACCAGGATCAGCCCGACGGCGACCAGCGCGCCGAGCCAGTCCAGCCAGGTCAGCGCGCGGCCATCGGTCGTGCCGGGCCGTCCGAAGGCCACCATGACGAGGACGGTCGCGACGACCGCGGCGGCAAGGGCCACGTCGAGCACGATCGGGGGCACGCGCCACCAAGGCCGCGGGCGAGTGCCCGGTTCGTCCATGAAGATCACTTTACCCGGCTGGTACGCCCACCGGCGTCTACCAGGCGTGGTACTCCCGCGTACCACAACCGTGGTAGCCGCCGCCCCTTCATCCCAACGTGAAGATGTCCTCCAGCCGGGTGGCGGTGAGCGCGACCTGATCGAACGTGGCCGGGCAGCCCGCCCCGACGGGGGACTGGACGCCGATGCCGACCCGGACCGGGGTGTCGCCGAGGTCGAACTGGCGGGCCAGCGACCACGTCGTGCCGTCCACGCCGGCGTGGAAGTAGAACGCGCCGTCGCGGCGGCTGACGCGCAGCCAGCCCAGCCTCAGCCGGTGGGCCGGCCGAACCACCGGGCGAGGTGGTCGTCGAGCGCCCGCTGATCGTCGCCGATCCAGGCGATGTGGCCGTCGGGGCGGAGCAGGAGGCCCGGAACGTCCAGTTCCGCAGTGGGATCCGCGAGGTGATCGACGCGGTCCGACCAGCCGCCGGCGGTCAACCGTCCGGTGCGGTCCAGGAGCAGGCCACGGCCGTGACGCAGCAGGTCGTAGAGGCGACCCTGGCGTACGCCGATGTCCCGCAGACGGCGGCCGACCAGGTCGGGGCCCTCGCCGAAGTCGTAGCGGATGTCGATCGCGGTGATCTTCTCGATCAGGTGGCGGTTCACCTCGTCGATGTCCATCAGGTCGGTGAGCAGCCGCCGGACGGCCTGCGCGCCCGGTTCTGCGGAGTGCAGCTCCATCTGGGCGCGGGTGTTGTCGAGCACGTCCGCGGCGACCGGATGCCGTTCGGCCTGATAGGTGTCCAGCAGCGGGTCCGGCGCCCAGCCGTGAATCTGCGCGGCCAGTTTCCAGCCGAGGTTCACGGCATCCTGTACGCCCAGGTTGAGGCCCTGCCCGCCGGTGGGCGGATGGATGTGCGCCGCGTCGCCGGCCAGCAGTACGCGTCCGACGCGATACCGTTCGGCCAGCCGCGTGGCGTCGCCGAAGCGGGACAACCAGCGCGGCGAGTGCACGCCGAAGTCGGTTCCGGCGATGGTGCGCAACTGTCGCTGGAAGTCCTCAAGGGTGGGCGGTTCTGCGCGGTCGCTGACGGTCGCGGCGGGGATCACGATGCGGTGGACCCCTTCGCCGAAGGCCTGGACGCTGAACCGCTTGTCGGTCCGGCGGATGTCGGCCGTCCTGGCGGCGATCTCCTCCGGCGGTACGCCGACCTCCATCTCGCCCATCAGCGTCTCGGTGCGGGCGGGCTCGCCGGGGAAGCCGACGCCGAGCAGTTTGCGTACCGTGCTGCGCCCGCCGTCACAGCCGACGAGATAGCGCGTACGCAGCTGCTGCCCGTCGGCCAGCTCGACGGTCACGGCATCGTCGTCCTGTTCGAAACCGGCCAGTGCGCAACCGCGCCGGATCTGCGCGCCGAGGCCGATCGCGTGCTCTTCGAGCAGGCGCACGACGACCGGCTGCGGGATGCCCAGCAGGTACGCGTGCGCGGAGTCCAGGGTGGGCGCGGGCTTGTCGATGGCGGCGAAGAAGCCGGCGGCCGGACGCCGTCGCCCGTGTTCGAGGAGGCGGTCCAGCAGGCCGCGCATCGCCATCAGCTCGAGGCTGCGCACGTGCAGGCCGACGATGCGGACGTACGACACGGGTTCGATGTCCTTTTCCAGGACGAGTACCCGCACATCGAGCAGCCGCAGTTCGGCGGCCAGCATCGCACCGGTCGGCCCGCAGCCGGCGATGACCACGTCGAACTGGGGAATCTGAGAGGGCATGGATGTTGCCTTTCGGGAGTGCCTTGTCGGCGCGGCGCTCCCGGCGACACCTACCTCAATCGCCCAGCCGTGGCACGAAGGGGAGCACCCACATCGAAACGTCGTTCATGGGTCTCACCTCCTCGGGCAGCGTCACGGCCAGAGAAAAGCTACCGCCCGGAGCATCCGCGCGTCCAGTTCTCTCCCGGCTGGGCGATCGCGACGACACCGATGCCTGTGCGGCACTCTTGCGACGCAGCATAGCAATCTGGCAAAGAATTATCGATATCTTGCGTTGATGTATCGACAAGGCTACCTTTCTCCCGACACGCCTGCCCGCGTCGCCGATCCCTTGGCCTCCCACCCAAAGGAGCCGCGAGATGTCCCCATCCCTTCGTACGCGCAACCGCAGAGCCGCGGTTCTCTCCGCAGGGGCGCTGGTCGCCGCCTGCTTCGTCGTGCTGTCCGCCGAACCGGCGGCGGCCGCCGCCACCGGCGGGGTCGGCGCGACGCTGCCCTATGTCGAGGTCCAGGCGGAGAACGCCACCACCAACGGGACCGTGATCGGCCCGAGCACGGCCTACGGCACGTTGCCCGCCGAGGCCTCCTATCGCAAAGCCGTGACGCTGCAAGGCACCGGCAAGTACGTCGAGTTCACGACGCCGGTCACGACGAACTCGATCGTGTTCCGGTACAGCATCCCCGACACCGGCAACGGGTCGGTCTACTCCACCCAGCTGTCGTTGTACGTCAACGGGACCAAGCAGACCAACTTCACCCTGACCAACGCGTACAGCTGGTACTACGGCGGATACCCGTTCACCAACACGCCTGGTAGCAACCCGCATCACTTCTACGACGAGGCGCACCGCCTGTTCACCACGACGTACGCCGCGGGCACCAAGTTCCGGCTGCAGGTCGACTCGGAGGACACCGCCGGGTCGTACACGATCGACTTCGCCGACTTCGAGAACGTCGCCGCAGCGCTGGCCCAGCCGTCCGGTTCTGTCTCGGTGACCAGCCACGGCGCCGACCCGACCGGCGTCAACGACTCGACCGCCGCCTTCAACGCGGCGATCTCCGCGGCCGGGGCCGGCGGCACCGTGTGGATTCCCGAAGGCACCTTCCGGATCCCGGGAAGCACCAGCGGCTGCGGGATGTCGTGCAGCCACCTCATTTTGAACAACGTCACCGTCAAGGGCGCCGGCATGTGGCGCTCGACGATCGTCGGCAACGCGCCCGGCTTCTACGGCGGCTGGGCGCCCAACGGCGGCAGCGGCGTCCACCTCGCGGACTTCGCGATCTTCGGCAACGTCCAGGAGCGCAACGACGGCGATCAGGTCAACGGCATCGGCGGCGCACTGAGCAATTCGACCGCGGACCGGCTGTGGATCGAGCACCTCAAGGTCGGCGCGTGGATGGACGGGCCGATGACCAACCTGGTCCTGTCCGGCATGCGCATCCGCAACGTGACCGCCGACGGCGTCAACTTCCACAACGGCGTCACGAATTCCAAGGTCACCAACAGCGACCTGCGCAACCTCGGTGACGACGGCCTGGCGACCTGGTCGGACACCAACGCCGACGCCAACGACTCGTTCGACCACAACACCGTGCAGTACCCGATCCTGGCCAACGGCATCGCGATCTACGGCGGGCACGACAACTTCGTCACCGACAACCGGGTCGTCGACGCCGGCCTGGCCCAGGGCGGCGGCATCCACGTCGCGCAACGGTTCGCCTCGACCCCGCTCGGCCGTACCGACGTGCTGCGTAACACGATCATCCGGTCCGGCAGCCTCGACCCGAACTGGAACTTCGGCGTCGGCGCGTTGTGGTTCGACGCCCGCGACGCGGCCATGTCCGGACTGACCAACGTGGACAACATCCTGATCCAGCAGAGCCCGTTCGAGGCGATCCAGTTCGTCTCCGGATCGAGCATCACCAACGTGAAGATCAACAACGCGACCATCCAGAACACCGGCACCTGGGTCGTGCAGGAACAGGTCGGCGGCTCGGCCACCATCACGAACAGCACGGCCACCGGCACCCAGGCTCCAGCAGCCGTCTACAACTGCGGAGTCGGGTTCACCCTCACCGACGGCGGCGGCAACTCCGGCATCTTCGGCTCCTCCGCCTGCCAGAACATCACCACCCCGGCGTTCCCGCCGTACCTGCCGGACAACGGGTCGCAGATCTCCGTCAGCCCGACCGCGCTCGGCTACGGCTCGGTGGCGACCGGCTCGTCCAGCGCCCCGCAGACGGTGACCGTCACCAACAGCGGGACCGCAGCCGCCCCGGTCAGTGCGATCACGACCGCCGGCGACTTCAGCCAGACCAACACCTGCGGCTCCTCGATCGCAGCCGGCGGCTCCTGCACCGTCAGCGTCGTTTTCGCCCCCACCGCATCCGGTACGCGTACCGGGACGTTGTCGATCACCGCGTCGGGCGTCGCGAACACCGTTCCCCTGTCGGGCACCGGGGTCGCACCTGGGCCGATTCTCAGCCTCAACCCGACCTCGCTGACCTTCGCCGGAACCATCGTCGGCAGCCCGGCCACCACCCAGACGGTCACCGTCACCAACACCGGCACCACCACGGCGACCGTCTCCGGCGTCACCGCCTCCGGCGACTTCAGCCAGACCAACAACTGCGCGACGCTGGCCGTCAACGCCTCGTGCACGGTGACCGTCGGGTTCACCCCGACCGCCGCCGGTACGCGTACCGGGACGGTGACGTTGTCCAGCAACGCCAACAACAACCCGGCCACGGTCGCGGTGAGCGGATCCGGCATCGGCACGACCACCAACCTCGCCCTGCAGAAGGCGGCCACCGCCAGCAGCCAGGCCAACGGGTCGCTGACCCCGGCGCTGGCGGTCGACGGCGACGCCAACTCCTACTGGGAGAGCGCCAACAACGCGTTCCCGCAATGGCTGCAGGTCGACCTCGGCAGCACCTACTCCGTCGGCAAGGTCACGCTGAAGCTGCCGCCCAGCAGCGCCTGGGGTACGCGTACGCAGACCTTGTCCGTCCAGACCAGCACCAACGGCTCCACGTTCACGACCGCCGTAGCGTCGGCCACCTACACCTTCACCTCACCTGCCAACGTCGTCAACATCACCGTCCCGGCGACCAATGCCCGCTACGTCCGGGTGAACGTCACCGCCAACAGCGGCTGGCCCGCGGGGCAGGTCTCGGAGTTCGAGGTCTACCCGACCGGCGGCGGCAGCAGCTCGCCGATGCTCAGCGCCGCCCCGGGCTCGCTCACCTTCGCCAGCCAGGCGCTCAACACGACCAGCACGGCGCAGGCCGTCACGGTCACCAACACCGGCACCGCCGCGGCGACCGTGTCCGGCGTGGCCACCACCGGCGACTACAGCCAGACCAACAACTGCACGTCGCTGGCGGTCGGTGCGTCCTGCACGGTCAACGTCAGCTTCCGCCCGACCGTCGCTGGTACGCGTACCGGCACGCTCACGGTCACCAGCAACGCGACCAACAGCCCGACGACGGTCTCGCTGACCGGGACCGGAGCCGGTGGCAGCACCGAACTGGCGACCGGCAAGCCGACCAGCGAATCCAGCCACAACGACGTCTACCCGGCGTCGAACGTGACGGACGGCAACCAGAACACCTACTGGGAGAGCGCCAACAACGCCTTCCCGCAATGGGTCCAGGTCGACCTCGGCTCGGCCCAGAGCGCCGGGCGCATCGTCCTGCAACTGCCCGCGACCTGGGGTGCGCGTACGCAGACCCTGTCGGTCCTGGGCAGCACCGACGGCACCACGTTCACCACGGTGAAGGCGTCGGCGGCGTACGCGTTCGACCCGGCGAGCAGCAATACCGTGACGATCACGTTCACCGCCACCAGCCAGCGCTACTGGCGGCTGACCTTCACCGCCAACTCCGGCTGGCCCGCCGGGCAGTGCTCCACGGTCCAAATCTGGACCAGCTGATCCGCACGCCGGATGATCGAACGCCGGCTCCCCTCAGTCGAATCCGAGGGGAGCCGGCGAGCCCATTGCATTGACCGAAAGCGATCAGTTGTTCTAGGGTGGGCGACTGGTCCGTCTTGGCTACGGGACATCGAGGTCCCATCCGGGTGATGCCGAGGTCCGACTTCTCGGTTCCGCATCCCTTCACCCGGGAGCCGCCATGTACAAACCGCTCATCGCTGCCCTGGCCAGCGTCGCCGCCGGTGCGGCCGGGGTCGCCGTCGCGATCCTCGGCCCCGTGCCGACCGCGTACGCCGCCGCCGCGTTCACCTCGACCGCCGCCAACGCCAACGGCGGCAACTGCATGGACGTGCCCAACGGCTCGACGGCCAACGGCACCCAGCTCATCCAGTGGAGCTGCAACAACGGCACGAACCAGACGTTCACCTTCACCCCGGTCAGTGGCACCGCCGACCAGTACACGATCGGCACCGCGGCCGCCGGCAAGTGCGTCGACGTCTACGGTGTGTCCACGGCGGACAACGCCACGATCATCCAATGGAGCTGCGGCACCGGCGCGAACCAGAAGTTCCAGCTCGTGCCGATCACCGTCAGCGGCCTGGACAAGACCTTCACCCTCAAAGCAATGCACTCGGGCAAGTGCGTCGTCCCGGCCGGCGGGTCGTCGGCGTCCAACACCGGACTGGTGCAGTTGGCCTGCAGCACCGCGACCTCCCGCGCCTGGCGACTGGCCGGCTACCCGGGCGGCGGCAGCAGCCCCAGCCCGACCAGCCCCACCCCGACCGCCACCAGCGGGCCGCCGCCGACCGGAACCGTGCGCGTCTTCTGGCTGCGGCCCTCCGACGTGGCCTACGACCAGCGCTACCCCGACGGGATCGCCGCCGTCATGCGCGAGGCCCAGCGGTACTACCAGCAGGAACTCGGCAAGACGTTCCGGCTCAACACCGTTGTCGTCGAAGTCGTCACCGGCGACCACGTGCGCAGCTGGTACGAGAACACCCCCAACGGCGGCGACAAGTACTGGTGGTCGGTCACCAACATGCAGAACGAACTCGCGCGCAAGTTCAGCCTGAACAACCCCGACAGCCGGTGGCTGTGCGTCGGCGAGATCAGCGCCGAAGGCGACGGCGCGGGCGGCGGGGCCAGCCCCGGCTGGGTGGTGCTCAGCGGCCACGACGCCGACGGCGCGGCCGGGGTCAGCGGCGAGTCGATGAACCGCTGGTACGGCGGCATGGTCCACGAACTCGGCCACGCCTTCGGGCTGCCGGACTCGTCGTCCACCGACGGCACCCCGATGTCCGCGTCCTTCTACAGCTACCCGAACACCCACTTCAGCCAGGACCAGAAGAACAAGATCCTCGCGGGCCCCTACGGCTCGTTCCTTTACTAGCACCAACGTGTACGCGGTCCCGCCGTCATCGGGCGGGACCGCGTCCGGTCAGCCGACGCTGGTCAGCCGAGCGCGGTCAGCCGACGCTCGGGATGGCGGTGCTGGGGTCGACGCCCTTGCCGTAGAGGCTGACCACGAATCCGGCGGCCTCCTCCAGCTGCCGGGCGCGGTCCAGCCCGCCGACCGCGACCGGCGTACCGCCGAGGTCGGTGACCAGCTGCCCGACGACGTCCAGTGCGGCCTCGTCGTCGCCGCAGATCGCGACGACGCGTGGCCGCTCCTGCGAGGTCAGCCACATCTGGCCGGCGTACATGTGGAGGGCTTTGACGACGGATGCCCCGGGCGCCTGCGCGGCGATCGTCTCCGCCGCCGAACCGGCCGCCAGCCGATGCGCGCCGGTGGCGAAGTCGACGGGGTTCGTGCAGTCGAGCACCGGCACGCCCCGCAATGCCCCGCGCGAGCCGCCCGCCAGTTCGATCATGTCCGGTACGCCGTCCCACAACACGGCCACCACGACCGCGTCCGCGCCCGCCGCCGCCTCACTCGGCGCCGCGGCGTACGCCCCGAGCCGCCCGGCCAGCTCAGCAGCCTTGTCCGCCGAGCGTCCCGCGATCGTGACGGTATGCCCAGCGCCGATCCAGGCCTGTGCCAGAGCCGCCGCCATGTTTCCCGTTCCCAAGATGGAGATCTTCATGTCGTCGACGCTAGGCAGCCGGTTCCTACCGATCGGTGGGAACCGGCCTGGCAGGATCGAGGCATGGGGCGCGACGACTGCTACAACTTCGTCTCCGACTGCCGGATCCGGCTCGTCACCGATCTGCTGTCGCACAGCTGGGATCCGATCGTGCTCGTCGCGCTGCGGATCGGTCCGCAGCGTCGCAGCGCGCTGATCATCGCGATCGGTGATGTCAGCGACAAGGCGCTCACCGAATCGCTGCGGCGGCTGACCGCGCGCGGGCTCGTGACGCGTACCAGTGAGTCGACCGTGCGCAACGTCGAATATGCCCTCACGGCCGTGGGCGCGTCACTGGTGCACGGACCGCTCGCGAGCCTCGGGCAGTGGGCGCTGGACCACGGCGACGAGCTGATGGAGCCCGTCGCCGTGTAGCCGCTGTCAGGCGGCCATCCGCAGCGTGGTGTCCAGGAGTCGGTTGGCGAAGCCGGTCTCGTTGTCGTACCAGCCGTAGATCTTGGCCTGGGTGCCGCCGACGACCTTGGTGAGGCTGGCGTCGAAGACGCACGAGGCCGGGCTGCCGACGATGTCGCTGGAGACGATCGGCTCCTCGGTGTATTCCAGGATGCCGCGGAGCGGGCCGTCGGCGGCCGCCCGGAACGCGGCGTTGATCTCGTCCGGCGTCGTTTCGCGGCCGAGTTCGGCGGTCAGATCGGTGAGCGAGCCGACGGGCACCGGCACGCGGATCGAGTAGCCGTCCAGCTTGCCGCTCAGGCGCGGCAGGACCAGGCCGATCGCCTTCGCGGCGCCCGTCGTGGTCGGGATCAGGTTCACCGCCGCCGCGCGCGCTCGCCGCGGGTCGCGATGCGGTCCGTCCTGCAGATTCTGATCCTGCGTGTACGCGTGAATGGTGGTCATCGCGCCGCGTTCGATGCCGAAGGAGTCGTCGAGGACCTTCGCCATCGGGGCGAGACAGTTCGTCGTGCAGGACGCGTTCGAGACGATCGTGTGGCGCTCGGGATCGTACAGATCGTCGTTGATGCCGATCGCGAGCGTCAGGTCCTCGTTCTTGGCGGGTGCGGAGATCAGCACCCGCTTCGCGCCCGCGTCGAGGTGCGCGCGGGCCTGGTGCGCGTCGGTGAACCGGCCGGTCGACTCGACGACGAGGTCCACCCCCAGTTCCTGCCAGGGCAGCCGGGCGGGATCCCGTTCGGCCAGCACGGCGATCTTCGTGCCGTCCACGTCGATCGCGTCGTCGCCGCCGGTGACGACAGCGGGCAAGGTGCCGGCGGTCGAGTCGTACTTCAGCAGGTGCGCGAGCGTCCGCGCATCGGTCAGGTCGTTCACGGCGACGAACTCGACGTCCTCCCGGCGGCGCAGTTGGGCCCGGAGCAGGGCGCGGCCGATGCGGCCGAAACCGTTGACACCCACACGCACGGTCATGGTGAAACAACCCCCATCGTGTAACCAGTTCGTAGGGTTACATGATGGGCGGCCGGATGAAACCAGTCAAGGTGGTTACGAAGCTGGTTACCATGACGTCGTGGAGTTCAACTTCTTCGGCGGAGACCTCGCCCTCGACCTGACCGGCACGCTCGGCCGGCGGTACGGCGGCACCCCCGTGGAGTTCCTCCACACCCCGGCCGACCTGCATCGCTGGCTCACCGAGGTCGGCATCGCCGATCCCTCGGCCGCCGTGGACGATCAGGATCTCGCCGTCGCCAGGGAACTGCGGGAAGCCATATATCGCCTCGCGTACGCGGCGATGACGGCGTACTCCAGCCATCGGACTGTGGCCGACGACACCGCTGCCGCCGCCTCGGACCGCGCTGTCACGGCTGACGGCCTCGCTGCGTTCGACCCGGCCGACCGGGCCATCGTCAACCAGGCGGCCGAGGTCACGCCCCCGCTCGTACGCATCGACGACACCGGCGCGCTGATCCGCACCGGCAGCGTGCAGGCGTCCCTGTCACTGGTCGCCCGAGCGGCGATCGCGCTCGTCACCGGCCCGTCGGCGGCCCAGCTACACGAATGCGAAGGGCCCGCCTGCACCCGGATGTTCCTCGACAACTCCGCCCGCGGAACCCGGCGGTGGTGCGACATGAGCCGCTGCGGCAACCGGGCCAAGGTCGCGAAGTTCCGCGCTCGTCAGACCACATAGGACTGACTGCTACGGGTTCGGGCTCCGCGTCGTGTCCTTGCACTCGGCCATGGTGGCGCACGCGAACACCACCCGCGCGACCCCGGCCTTGGCCTCCAGGTCCGCGGTGAATGAACTGTCCCGGATCTTCCGGTACGCCGTGAGATCCTTGGCGGTGACCACGAACGACGACGGCAGGTTGTCCGCCGTGATGGCCGGGTCGAACCTCGGGTCGTCCCTCATCAGCAGCCGATACTTCTCGTACGCCTGCTCCGAGGACTCGAAGACGACGGCGTCGACGCCGTCCACCGCCCGGATCGCCCGCTCGACGGCCGCCTGTTCCTCGGGCGCGACCTCCTGCTTCAGGAAGACCGAGATCCGCGGCTTGTCCACCGGGTCGATGTCGTCGTCGCTCCACAACGAACACCCCGACACCGCGATCAGCGCGGCCACCAGAATTGTGCTCAGCAGAAGTCGTCGCACGCCGGTGAGCGTACAAGAATCTCCCAGCCGGCGATGACCGTCAGCTGAGCTGCTCGGCCAGGCCGATGATGGTGCCCTCCGGCCCACGCAGGTAGCACAGCAGGTAGGAGTCCTCGAACCGGGAGATCTCGCCGACGAGTTCGCCGCCGTGCTTACGCAGCCGGGCGACGGTGTCCTCGATGTCGTCGACGGCGAACATCACGCGATGCAGGCCGACCGTGTTGGGCGGCAGGATCGCCGGCTCGGTGACGATCGCGTCCGGCGAGTGATACCGCGCCAACTCCAGCCGCCCATGGCCGTCCGGCGTACGCATCATCGCGATCTCGCTGCGCATCCCGTCGAGCCCGACGACGTTCGCCGCCCAGACCCCTTCGATCTGCGCGCGGCCTTCCAGCTCCAGGCCCAGCTCGGTGTAGAACGCGATGGCCGCGTCGAGATCGGTCACCACGATGCCGACGTTGTCCATTCGCTGAATCGTCATGAGCCCGAGCATATCGGTCGGGCCGGACATCCACCGGAATCCGGAGCAAGGCTGGTCGTGGGGGAGCGGTCGGCCGTGACAGGATCCGCAGCATGGCTGATCGGAAGCACGGGCACGCGCCACCACCCACCGAGTCGACGCTGCGCGGGCTCGACTGGTACGGCGAGGACCTCACCGGCCAGACCCATACGCGGGTGGCGTTCGTCGAGGTCGATCTGACCGAGGCCATCGGGCAGAACGCGACTTTCACCGAGTGCACGTTCCGCGGCGTGAAGTTCAACGCCTCGGTCCACACCGACGCCGCTTTCATCAACTGCACGTTCACGCAGTGCGGGTTCTTCGACGTCAGCTTCACCGGCTGCAAGCTGGTCGGGAGCATGTTCGACGGGTGCGCGTACGACCTGATGACGGTGACCGGGGGCGACTGGTCGTTCGTCGGACTGCCCGGCGCCGACCTGCGACGCACGAAGTTCGAGGGCGTGCGGATGCGGGAGGCGGACCTCACCGGGGCACGGCTGGACGGCGGCAGCTTCCGCCGGGTGGACCTGTCTGGCGCCTGGCTGGCCAAGTCGAGCATGATCGGCAGCGACCTGCGGGGGAGCGACCTGACCGCACTCGATCCGCTGACCGTCCAGCTCGCCGGGGCGATCATCGACGTGGATCAGGCCTGCGTCGTCGCGGCCCGCCTCGGGCTGGACGTACGCGCCGACTAGCCGGCCCGTCGCATGATCCACAGCCCGATCTGTGTCGCGAACCGGCCGGATCCCGACACGTATCAGGCTGTGGATCATGATCCATCCACTCTGGACGTCCTCAGTGGTTCGGCATGGCCGAGCTGATGTCGGCCAGGGCGGAGTGCGGATCTCGTTCGAGCGCCATGTCGCCGAGCGAGACGACGCCCACGAGCCGGCCGCCCTCGGTCACCGGCAAGCGCCGGATCTTCCGGCCGCGCATCAGTTCCACGACGCGCTGGGCGCTGTCGTCGGGTTTGACCGTCACCAGTTCCTGGCTGCAGATCTCGCCGACCGTCGTGGTCAGGTCCCGGCCCTCGGCGATCGCGCGGACGATGATGTCCCGATCGGTCACGATGCCGACCGCGCGTTCGCCGTCGGTCACGATGACGTCGCCGATGTCGTAGTCCCGCATCATCGTCGCCGCGCCGATCAGCGTCTCGCGCATGCCGATGGTCACCGGCTCCCGGGTCATCACCTCATGAACCTTCTGTCCGTTCATGCTGGCTTCCTTCCTCGTCTCGGGTGCGACTCGGGTACCCGGGTCTGGCAGACCTACTCATCGCCGGTTTGATCGTGCTGGGCGGTGACGGGTTTCGACTGCGGGGAGCCGTGCTGGCGCAGCACGATCGACAGCAGAACCAGCGCGCCGACGGAGAAGAACTCGCTCTGCCAGTTCTGCATCGACTGGAACCAGAAGTCGGCCGTCTGCGCGAACTGCCATACGCCGATCGCTGCCGCTCCGGTCTGGAGCTTCTGCTCCTCGTTGTACGCGGCCGTGCCTGCGATCAGACGGGCTGAGCTAGGAAGCCTGGCGGACGGGCATGTCGGCAAGCCAGACGGCAGCCAGCTCGCTGAGCGGGATGTCGAGGGCCTGGCTGAGGCAGACCACGGTGCCGAAGGCCGGGGCCGGTAGACGGCCCGCCTCGATCTTGCGGAGCGTCTCGGGGGAGATGCCGGCCGCCAGCGCCACCTCGACCAGGCTGCGGTCGGCCCGCGCGGCGCGGAGGCAGACTCCGAGGCGCTGGCCCGCGGCGATCTGTTCGGCGGTCAGTGGGTGGCGAACCATGGCAGCAGGATATCCCTTTCCCGGCGTCCCGACCTTGCGTGGTATAAAAATACCGTACGGGATGAGGGAGGGTGTCGTGATCGAGTTCAAGTCCGCCGAGGAGATCGGCCGCATGGCGGTGGCCGGTCAGTTCGTCGGCGAGTTGCTCGCCGAGCTGAGCGAGATCGCCGCGGTGGGCGTGAACCTGATGGACATCGAACACCATGCCCGCCGCCGGATCTCCGAGCGCGGCGCGGTGTCCTGCTACTGGGACTATTCGCCGTCGTTCGGGCGGGGACCGTTCCGCAACGTGCTGTGCCTGTCGGTCAACGACGCGGTGCTGCACGGTCTGCCGCATGACTACGTGCTGCGTGACGGCGACCTGCTCAGCATCGACATGGCCGTCGGCGTCGACGGCTGGGTCGCCGACTCCGCGGTCTCCGTGGTCGTCGGTGTACCCGATCCGGCTGATCTGAAGCTGATCGAGGCCACCGAGGTCGCGCTCGCGGCCGGGATCGCCGCCGCCCAGCCCGGCGGCCGCCTCGGTGACATCTCGGCCGCGATCGCCGAGGTCGGGCACTCCTACGGTTACGAGGTCAACGCCGAGTTCGGCGGGCACGGCATCGGCCGCACGATGCACGAGGCCCCGCACGTGCCCAACATCGGCCGCGCCCGCCGCGGCATGCGGCTCGACCCCGGTCTCACCATCGCCATCGAGCCCTGGTTCTGCCGCACGACCGACAAGATCAAGTACGACAAGGACGGCTGGACGATCCGCTCCGCCGACGGCTCGCGTACGGCGCATTCCGAGCACACCGTCGCGGTCACGCCGGCCGGGCCTCAGGTGCTGACGCGCCGGCCGGCTCGGAAAGAGCCAGCCGGCACCGAGTCCGCCGCCGGCTCCTGAGCTGACGGTTTCGGAGCGAGGCGGTTACTGGGCGGTGTAGCCGCCGTCGGTCAGGTAGTAGGACCCGGTGGTGTTCGACGCCCGGTCGGAGGCCAGGAACGCAACGACCTCGGCGACCTCCTCCGAGGTGCCCAGGCGCTTGGTCGGGTGCAGCCCGGCGACGGCCGTCGCGATCTCGTCGGTCAGCAGTGGGGTCTGGATGAAGCCCGGTCCCACGCTGTTGACCCGGATGCCGCGCTCGGCGTACTCCAGGGCGGTGGCCTTCGACAGGCCGACAACGCCGTGCTTCGCCGACACGTATGCCACGGACTGGGCGAAGCCGACCGAGCCGAGAATGGAGGCGACGTTGACGATCGAGCCCCCGCCGGCGGTGAGCATCGCCGGGATCTCGGATCGCATGCAGTAGAAGACTCCGGTCAGGTTGACGCCGATCACGGCGGCCCAGCCGTCGACCGGATACTCGCCGGTCAGCGCCTGCGGGCCGCCGATGCCCGCGTTGTTGACGGCGACGTCGAGCCGGCCGAACGCCTCGACCGCCTTGGCGACCATCGCCTCACACGACGACAGATCGCTCACGTCGGCCTGATGGGCGAGGGCGGCCGCGCCGATGCCCTCCGCCACCTTGGTGGCCGCCGGCAGGTCGCGGTCGGCCACCAGCACCTTGGCGCCGCGCTGGGCGAGCAGCACCGCACAGGCCTCGCCGATGCCGGAACCGCCACCGGTTACGACTGCAACTTTGCCCGCAAAGTCCGGTTCTGTCATAGGGCCGATGCTGCCATCGGATATGGGCGCGGCGAGCGTACATTCCCACATCCGCACAGATCAGCGGCCCTGCTCACGCCCCGCGCTGGTACTTCACCTCGCCACCGACGACGGTCGACAGCACCTGCGTACGGAGGACGGCGGCTGGCGAGTCGGCATAGGGGTCGACGTCGACGGCGATGAAGTCGGCCAGCTGCCCGGGTGCGAGCCGCCCCTTGCGGTCTTCCTCGCCGGCCGCGTACGCCGCGCCGTAGGTGTGCGCCCGGATCGCCTCGGCCATGGTGATGCGCTGCTCGGGCTGCCAGCCGCCGATCGGGCTGCCGTCCGGCCGCGTCCGGGTCACCGCCGCGTACAGGGCCGCGAACGGGTTCGGGTCCTCGACCGGGGCGTCCGAGCCGAAGGCGAGGACCGCGCCGGCGTCCAGCAGGCCGCGCCACGCGTACGAGGCGAGGTCATGCCCGGACAGCAGCGAGTCCACCAGGTCCATGTCGCTGGTGCAGTGGACCGGCTGCATCGACGCCATCACGCCGAGCCGCGCCATGCGCGTCACGTCGCCCGGCTGCAGGTGCTGCGCGTGCTCGATCCGGTGGCGCAGCCCCGGCGTCGGCCCGATCTGCTCGTACGCGTCCAGCACGAGATGGTTGGCCTGGTCGCCGATGGCGTGGGTCGCCACCGCGATGCCAGCCTCGGCCGCCGTACGGAACAGTCGCACCAGCTCGTCGTAGGGCTGGACGGCGATGCCCTGATCGCCGCCGGTCATCGGCCGGCTCGTGTGACAGGTGTGCGAGCCGAGCGCGCCGTCGCTGAAGACCTTCAGCGGGCCGATGCGGTACCAGTCGTCGCCTTGGCCGGTCCGGCGTCCTTCGGCGAGCGCCTTCTCGAAGTGCGGCAGCCGGGTCGCCTTGTGAACCCGCAGCTTCAGGTCCCCGGCCGCCTTCAACTCCAGGTACGCCTGATGGCAGTCCTCGCCGTCGATGTCGTGGACGCTGGTGAGGCCGAGCGCGAGCAGGTTGTCCTGGCCGATACGCAGCAGCCGGCCGAGGTCGGTGGCCGCCATGAACGGGTTCAGCGGATGCATGGCGGTCTCGCGGAGGATCCCGGTCGGTTCACCGGAGGCGTCCTTGACGATGTGCCCGCCGATCGGGTCCGGGGTCGACGCGTCGATCCCGGCCAGCCGCAGCGCGGCCGAGTTCGCCCAGCACGTGTGGCCGTCGACGGTCGGCAGCGCCACCGGGTTGTCCGGGCACACCGAGTCCAGTGCGTACCGGTCGGGCTGCGCGGGCTGGTCCCACACGTTGCTGTTCCAGCGCCCGCCCAGCAGCCACTCACCCGGGCGCAGCCCGGCCGCGCGCTCGGCGACCTTCGCCAGGGCCTCGGCGAGCGACCGCGTTCCGGCCAGGTCGACCGTGGTGAGACCGTGGGCGTACTGGGCGGTGTGGATGTGCGCGTCGTTGAGGCCGGGGATCACCGCCGCCCCGTCGAGGTCGACCAGTTCCGCGGCGGGACCGGCGGCGGCGCGTACGTCGGCTTCGGAGCCGACCGCCAGGATCAGCCCGTCCTCGACCGCGATCGCCTGGGCGGATGGCCGGTCGTCGCCGGTGTGCACGGCGGCATTGCGAAAGACCCGGATGCTCATGCGACGACACCGTACGCTTTTCGCCGCGATGTGATCACCCGGCCGGCCGGTCGGCCGCCGCTGCGGCTGGAGGGTTACTCCGCCGAGCCGAGTTGCAGTTCACCGCCGAGGATGGTCACGGTCGCGGGCAGCGGGCCGACCTTCTCGGCGAGTTCTTCCAGGACGACGAGGATCTGGTCGACCTTCTCCGCGAGCACCTTCTGCTCCGCCTGGATCTCGGCGACCATGGCCAGGGTGCTCTTGGCGTCGCGGGACTGCGATCCGACCGGCCGGGTGGGCAGATCGTTGGTGAACATCGCGTAGTGCAGATCCCTGATCTGCTTGTCGGCCTCTGCGGACATGTCGTCAACTCCCCACTGGCCGTAGTCGGCCTGGTTGGCTCGGTTGAGGTCGACCGTGCCGCCGCCCAGCGACACGCCGTTTCGGTACTGCTCGATGTGGTTGCCGGCGTACCACTGGCCGCTGGACCACGCGTAGGTCTGCCAGAACCAACGGGCTCGGCCGTTCCCGGCGAGGTGCCGGACGATCGAGTACTCGCCGTAGACACCGGTACGGGCGCGGCCGATCACCGAGGCGATGCCGTCGAACGCGGCGTCCAAGGTGGCCCAGTCGCCCGAGGTGGTGTCGAAGTCGACGGAGAAGTAGATCGGCCGATCCGCGGGCATGCCCAGGAGGCGGAAATGGTCGGCGGCCGAGGTCGCCCACGCGACACCGGCGGACCGGCCGCCCAGCAGCCCGTCGGCCGTGCCTTCGGCGTTGGCGACGATCGCGATGCCGGCTGCGGTGAGCTGGCGTACCTCGGTCAGATCGAGGTGCTTCCACGCGCCGCCGGGGCCGCCGTACCGGCACGCGAACACTTTCCCGGCTGCTACGAGCGCCGCGACGCTGGGCCGCTCGGGGGTGGTGTAGTCGACTCCTTCAACGCTCATGATCGGAGATCCCATCCAGGCGATGACCGGCTCGTCGGTGCCGTAGCCGCCGTTCCGGGCCGCCCGCGACTGCCGGTTGCCCGCCCCCGCGTCATCGGCACCGTAACCGACCCACGCCGGGTCCGCACGGCTACGCCGCGCCGATGTTCAGGACCCGACAGTGGCCGGTGGGTCAGCGACCTGATGTGCGATAGCGGTGGAAGATCCGCGCGCCGACGGCGACCGTGCCGAGCCAGGCCAGGGCGAGCAGCCAGCCGCCGATGACGTCGCTCGGATAGTGCACGCCGAGGTACACCCGGGACAGCCCGACGAGGACAGCGGCGATGATCGCCACGGCCCAGGCGGCGACGCGGATCGAGGCACGCTTGGTCAGCAGGCAGAGCAGCCAGGCGAGCAGGCAGAAGCCGACCAGCGACCCGGTGGTGTGCCCGGACGGGAAGGAGTAGCCGACCACGGTGACAGCCTGGTCGGGCGGGCTGGGCCGGGGCCGGGCGACCAGCACTTTGATCGCGTTCGTGAGCAGGTGTACGCCACCGAGCCCGACCAGCGTCAGCACGATCGGATACCAGGACCGCAGCCGCCACGCCACCGCGATGGCGGCCAGCGACACGAGCGGGACGAGCACCTTCGCGTCGCCCAGGGTGGTGATCGCGATCTCCACGGTGGTCAGCGTGGGCGTACGGTGGTCGGCCAGCCAGGCCACGGTCGGGCGGTCGATGACGGTCAGGTCGTCGGCGTCGCCGACCGCGTCCAGCACCTCGACGAACAGCCCGGCCAGGGCCAGCACCGCGAAGACCCCGGCGACGAGCACCAGGGCCTCCGCGGACGCCCACCGGGTCACGCGTTTCCACCAGATCACGGATATCCAGGCCACCACCGCCAAGGATCACATGCGTATCCGTGATCTGCCGCTAAAAGGGGGCGTTACGTGGCGGCGAGGGCCTCGGTGGGGGAGAGCCGGGCGGCCCGCCAGGCGGGGTAGATCCCGGCGCACACCCCGATGATCAGCGTCGCGGCCAGTCCACCGGCCGAGGCCCACGGCGGCACGACCGCTGGCCAGTCCTGATAGGACGCGTACGCCGTGGTCACCCCGATGCCGAGCACCGCACCGCCGGTGCCGCCGAGTCCGGACAGCAGCAGTGACTCGGCCAGGAACTGCAGCCGGATGTGCCGCCGTGTCGCGCCGAGGGACCGCCGCAACCCGATCTCGGCCCGCCGTTCGAGGACCGAGATGACCATCGTGTTGGCCACGCCGACCCCGCCGACCAGCAACGCCACCGCGCCGAGGCCCAGCAGCAGCGCGGTCAGCGTCGCATCGGCGGCCTGCTTGGCGGTCAGCGCGTCCGACGGCCTCGACACCTGCACCTCGTTCGGGTGCTCCGGGTTCGCCGTCCGTGCCAGCACTCCCTTGACGGCGAGCACCGACTCGTCCCGCGTACGCGTGTAGATCGTCACCGGGAAGCCGTCGAACCGCAGTTGGGCCACGGCGACCGGCCAGCCGACCAGCGCTCCGTAATCCAGTTCGGGGGTGAGCGGCACGGGGTGCAGGATGCCGATAACCGTGAACCACTGACCGCCTAGCCACACCTTCACCTCCGGCGTCGCCCGGGGGACGCCGAGCCGTTGGGCGGCAGCCGCGCCGAGTACCACGGCCGGGAACTTCTCGATGGCCGGGTTGAGCCACGCGCCGCTGGCGAGCGAGCCGCCGACGGTGTCGAGCAGATCGTCGCGAGCGGCGAACACGGTGAGGTTCCCGGTCTCGCCTTGTCCCACCTTGTCGCTGCGGAACACGTGGATGTCGGGCAGCCGGGCGGTGGCGCTGGCCGACTCGACCGGGCCGATGCGGCGGACCATGTCGACCGCCGCGGCCGGCAGGTGGGAGGCGTCGCCGTGGATCGTCTGGCCGGGTTCGACCCGCAGCAGGTTGGTGCCGAGTGCGGCGAGCTGCCGGTCGAGTCCGGCCCGGCTGGAGCTGGCGATGCCGACCACGCACACCATCGCGGCGATGCCGATCGCGATGCCCAGCGCGGACAGGAAGACCCGCAGCGGGCGGGTGCGCAATCCGGCCGCGCCCACGCGCAGCACGTCGCGGGGCAGCAGACGCGATGAAGCGGTCATGACAGCACCTGCCCGTCGCGTACCTTGATCTGCCGGTCGAGCCCGGCGGCCACGTCCTGGTCGTGGGTGATCACGACGACCGTGGTGCCGTCCGCGTTCAGCTCCCGCAACAGGCGCATCACCTCCGCGCCCGCCGCCGAGTCCAGGTTGCCGGTCGGCTCGTCGGCCAGCAGCACCTCCGGCCAGCCGACCACGGCCCGCGCGATCGCGACCCGTTGCCGTTCGCCGCCGGACAGCTGATGCGGCTGATGCTCCAGCCGATGCGCCAGGCCCACGCGGTCCAGTGCCTCAGCGGCCCGCCGCCGTCGTTCGCGCTGCCCGACCCCGGCATACAGCAGACCGTCGGCCACGTTCTCCACCGCTGGTACGCCCAACGCGAGGTGGAACTGCTGGAAGACGAAGCCGATGACGCGACCCCGCAACGCCGACAGGTCGGTGTCGGACAGCCGGGCGACGTCGGCGCCCTTGATGCGTACGGTGCCGGTGCTCGGCGTGTCCAGCGCGCCGAGCAGGTGCAGCAGAGTGGACTTGCCCGAGCCCGACGGGCCGACCACCGACACCAGCTCCCCGGCGTCGATGGTCAGCGTCACGTCGCGCAACGCCGTCACGCCGCCGGGATAGGTCTTGCCGACCTGATCGAGGACGATCACGACGGCACCCCCACCTGGGTCTGCTCCGAGAGACCGTCGCCGGTGATCTCGACGCGTCCGTCGGCGAACATGCCCAACCGCACGCTCACGTAGTGGCTGCCGGCCGTGTCGACGATCTGGACGCCGTAGCCGCCCTCGGCCAGGGCGACCAGCGCGGCGACCGGCACGGTGAGCACGTTCTCCGCCTTGGCGGAGGTGATCGAGACGACGACCGGGGCCTCGTCGAGCCCGCCGAGTTTCGACTGGTCGGCGACGGTGACGGTCAATGCGATCGTCGCCGGGTGGTTGGCGTCCGCGCCCGGGGTGGCGACCGTGCCGACCGTGGCCAGTACGCCGTCGACGAGTTGCCCACCGGGCAGCGTGATCTTCGCCGGGTTACCGGTCTTGACGAGGTTCTGCAGAGCGACGTCGAGCGAAACGCTGACGACCCGCGTCGTTCCGTTGTAGGACAGGACCGGGCCGTTGGCGTGGTCGCCGGGATGGGCTTGGACGGCCGCGATCCGGATCGCGCCCGGTGCGACGACGACCGTCGCCGGGTCGAGCACGCCGGTTCGGCTCAGCCCCAGCGCCTTCTGCCACTTCTTCACCGCGGCCGCGGTCGCCGCCGTGTAGCGGGTGTCCACAGTGATCCCGGAGTAGCCGAGCGCGGCGAGGTTGCGTTCGATCTCCTTCACGTCGGCGCCGGTGTCGCCCACGTGCAGCGGCCGGTACAGCGGCAGCGTGCCGTAGAACAGCACGACCGGCAGGTTGTCCGCGCGGTAGACGGCCCGGCCCCGGCTGATCGTCGCGCCCGGTGCAGGCAGCCAGGTCAGCACCGCCCCCGTGGCGGTGCTGACCGGCGTCGGGGGACCGTAGCCGAGCGTTCCGTTGACCTCTTCGGACTGCACCAGGGTCGTCCGGGTGACGGGCGTGGTCGCCTGCTGAGGCGTGTTCCCCTGCGGTGTCTCGGTGCCGCCGCCGATGCCCAGGGCGGCGGCGGCCACGGCGGCGGTGGCCAGCGCGGCCGATCCGGTCACCAGCCCGGTACGCAGCGGCCGCTTCATTTCTTCTTCCCGTCGTCGACGGGCAGCAGGTGCTTGCAGGCGTCCTCGGCCGCCCGGAACTGCGGGTCGGCGTTGAGCTGCGTACGGTTGAGCTGTCCCAGCCGGCCGTTGATCTTCATGTTGCCGTCGGGCAGCGGATCGGTCATCTCGATGCCGTGCTCGCGCATGCAGACCGCGAACGCGCGCAGCTTCTCCATCTCCTCCGGAGACGGGGGCTGGCCGAGGATGCTTTCGCCGAGGAAGCTCTGGCAGGCGTTCGCGGCCGCCTCGAACTGCTCGCGGGTCACGTTTTTCGGCTTGTCCAGTCGCCATTCCTGGCCCGCTACCGGATCGGGGATGTTGACGTGGTGCTCGCGCATGCATCTGGCGAACCCCGCCCGGTCCGGCTCGAACGAGGCTGTCGGGGTCGGCGACGCCGTGCCCTGCACGGTCGCGATGCCGTCGTCGTCGCTGCTCTTGCACGCGGCCAAGGCGAGTGTGGCGAGCGCCGCCGCTGTGGCGATGAGGAGGATTCGTCTCATGCATCGGTGTCTACGCGTACGTCGATGACACGGGCGCTACCGGCGATGTCGGGCGGATGTCATCTCGCGCGGCGCACAATTGCCCGCATGCGGGTGCTGGTCGCCGAGGATCACGTGACATTGGCCGTCCGCGTCGCCGAGGGGCTGCGCGACGCCGGGATGGCCGTCGACCTGGTCCATGACGGGGCGAGCGCACTGGCCGAGGCGGGGCTCACGGCGTATGACGTGATCATTCTGGATCGCGACCTGCCCGCGGTGCACGGCGACGCGGTGTGCCGCACGCTCGCGGGCGGCCCCGCGCGGATCCTGATGCTGACCGCGGCGGCCGAGGTGGACGATCGGGTCGACGGCCTGGAGCTGGGCGCGGACGACTACCTGGGCAAGCCGTTCGCGTTCCACGAACTGGTGGCCCGGGTACGCGCGCTGGCCCGCCGGGCGCCGTCCGCCCCGCCACTGGTGCGTCGCGGGGATCTGGTGGTGGACCGGGCCCGGCATCGCGCGAGCCGGGGGACGCGAGCGTTGTCGTTGACCCGCAAGGAGTTCGGCGTCCTGGAGATGCTGGCGGCGGCCGACGGGGGAGTGGTCAGCGCCGAGGATCTGCTGGAGCATGTGTGGGACGCGCACGCGGATCCGTTCAGCAACATCGTGTCGGTGACGATGACCCGGCTGCGCCGCAAGCTCGGCGATCCGCCGCTGATCGAGACGGTCGTCGGACGGGGGTATCGGTTGTGAACCGGCTGTCGATCCGAGTACGCCTGACCCTGCTGTACTCGGCGGTGTTCTTCGTCTTCGGCGCGATCGTCGTGGGCGTCAGTTACGCGCTGGTCGCGAGCCTGTCGACGGTGGTGCCGCCGTCGTCGACGTCCCCGGGTGCAGTGGGGGCGCGGGAGGGCTCCGAGCGGGACATGTTCTTCATGGAGCATCCCGAGGCGTTCATCGACTACTGCCGGCAGATCGTCGATACCACGACGGACGAGAATCTGCGGCGTAAGTGCGAGTCGGCCTTCCGGGAGGGCGTACGCGCGGGGGCGCAGTCGCAGCGGGACATCACGCTGTCGCACCTGTTGCAGTACTCGGTGATCACGCTGGTGGTGGTGACGTTGCTCGCGGCGCTGGCCGGGTGGCTCGTCGCCGGGCGGGTGCTGCGGCCGGTGCATCAGATAACGGCGGCGGCGCAGGCGGCGTCGGAGCACAACCTGTCGGCCCGGGTCGGGCTGGCCGGGCCGCATGACGAGCTGCGGGAGCTGGCCGACACGTTCGACGCGATGCTGGCCCGGTTGGAGGCGTCCTTCGTCAGTCAGCGGCGGTTCATCGCCAACGCCTCGCACGAACTGCGTACGCCGCTGGCGGTGATGGGCGCGTCCGTCGACGTCGTGCTGGCCAAACCGGCGCCGACGGCCGACGAGCTGCTGGCCATGGGGCGGGATGTGCGTATGGGGGTGGACCAGGCCGAGGCGGTCGTCGGTGCGCTGCTCACGTTGGCCCGCAACGATCACGGCCTGACCGTACGCGATCAGGTGGATCTCGCCACGGCGACCGAGGACGCCCTCGACGGCGTCGACCGCGGCGACCGCGTCGTGCACGCCGACTTCGAACCGGCCGTCACCACCGGCGATCCGGTGTTGCTGGAACGACTAGCGGCGAACCTGATCGACAACGCGGTGCGCTACAACGTGCCCGGCGGCCAGGTGTGGATCAGCACCCGGGTCGACGACGACCAGGCGGTGCTGGAGGTGGCCAACACCGGCGCGGTCGTGCAGCCGGAGCGGGCCGGCGATCTGTTCAAGCCGTTCCAGCGGCTGCACGACGGCACCACCCGGGACGGGCTCGGACTGGGGCTGGCGATCGTCGCCTCGATCGCGTCCGTCCATGGTGGAACCGTCGCGGCGGAGCCACGGCCTGACGGTGGGCTGCTGATTACGGTGTCGCTGCCGGCTTCGCGTTCGGCGCTCGGCGCGCCATGAACATGGTCAATTCTGCGTTGCCATAACGACAGCGAATTGACCATGATCATCGACCGGGAGTGTCACCACGACGGTGAGGCCGCCGCCGTCGTTGGGCATCGCCGTGATCGTCCCGCCGTGCGCCCGCACGATGGACCGCACGATGGCCAGGCCGAGCCCGGTCGAGCGCACCGGCGCCGGTCGCGTCGAAGGCTGGGCGGGCAGCCGCTGGAACGGTTCGAACAGCCGGTCGACGTCGGCCGCCGGGACGATCGCGCCGCTGTTGCTCACCGTGAGCGACACTACGGCCTCGTCGTGGGTGGTGGTGACCGCTACCCAGCCGCCGTCGTGGTTATGGCGTACGGCGTTGTGGACCAGGTTCGCCGCCAGCCGGTCCAGCAGCGCCGGGTCGCCGACGACCGGTGCCGGCCGCAGATCACTGGTGACCGTGAGCGCGGCCTGTTCGGCTTCGTCGTCGGCGTCGGCGAGCGCGGTGGCCGCCGCGACGGCCAGGTCGTGCGGTTCGGCGGCGAGCACGCCGCTGTCGCTGCGGGCCAGGGCGAGCAGCCCGTCGAGGAGCCGTTCGGCGCGCCCGGCCGCCGACAGCACCCGCCGGGCCGACGCCTCCCACTCGGCGGGCGTGCTGTCGCGTCGCGCCAGCTGAACCTCGGCCCCGGTACGCACGATGGCCAGCGGCGTACGCAGCTCGTGCGCGGCGTCGGCGACGAACCGCCGCTGGCTGGTGAACGACGATTCCAGCCGGGTCACCATCTCGTCGAAGGTGTCGGCCAGCTCCTTCAGCTCGTCGCGCGGACCGGTGAGGGCGATGCGTTCGTGCAGCCGGTCCTGCGAGATGCGCCGGGTGGCGGCGGTGAGCGTACGCAGTGGGCGCAGCATCCGGCCGGCGACCAGCCAGCAGATGCCCAGCCCGAGCAGCGCGGCGACGGCCAGCGCGGCCGCTGACGGTCCGGCCGCACTACGGAGGGCGCCGGCACGCAGTTGGGCCGAGAGCGCCTGCTGCACCTCTAACGCGTGCGCCTTCTGTGCGTCCTTGCCGGCCAGGTCGTCGCTGTAATCGTTCTGCGACAACGAGGTCGGCTGCGACTGTTCCGGGTTCGGGCTGCTGATCTGCGCGTACAAGCTGTTGTAAAGCAGGGCGTCGTTGACGGCCAGGACCGTGGCGCAGGTGCCCAGTAGCAGGACGGCGAAGGCGAGCGTGAGCCGCAGGCGGATGGTGGGTTTCACAGCCGGTATCCCGCGCCGACGACGGTTTCGATCAGCGGCGGGTCGCCGAGCTTGCGGCGCAGGCGGGCCACGGTGACCCGCACCGTGGCCGTGAACGGGTCGGCGTGTTCGTCCCAGGCCCGTTCCAGGAGATCCTCGGAGCTGACCACGGCGCCGTCGGCGCTCATCAGGATCTCCAGCACGGCCAGCTCCTTGGTGGTCAGCGGCAGGACCCGGCCGTCACGGGTGACGATCCGGCGGGCGGTGTCGAACGTCAACCCGGCTCGGTGCAGCGTGCGCGGCGCGTTGGCCGACCGCCGCGCCAGCGCCCGCAGCCGCAACACCAGCTCGTCGAAGACGAACGGCTTGGGCAGGTAGTCGTCGGCGCCCAGGCGTAGCCCGGCGACCCGGTCGGCGGCCTCGCCGGACGCGGTGAGCATCAGGATGCGGGCCTCGGCCTCGCCGGCGGCCAACGCGGTGCAGACCTGGTCGCCATGGACACCGGGCAGGTCGCGATCCAGGACGATCACGTCGTAGCGGTTGGCGGCGGCCTTGTGCAACCCGTCCAGCCCGTCCCCGGCCAGGTCGACGGCCATGCCGTGGTCGCGCAGACCCTCCGCGATCTGCTCGGCGAGCAGTTGCTCGTCCTCGATCAGCAGTACGCGCACCGGACCTCCCTCCCCGCCAGTCTCGCCGCCGACGGGTTACACCGGCGTTACAGCCGCTGTGACCGTGGTGTTGCCGCCGCCTTGCTCCACTGAGCCGCACATAGCTCGCCTTTCGCTACCGAGCTGCTGACGGCTCGACTTCGAGGAGGACGGATGCGTACGAGGATATGGGGGATCGTGCTGGTCTCGCTGCTGCTCGCAACTGCGGGCTGCACCGATGACGGGCGACCGTCGGTGGCCAGCGGGGGCACCGCGACGACCACCCCGGCGCCGTCGAGCACGCTGAGCCACTACGACCAGCTGATCGCGTACACGACGTGTATGCGTCAGCACGGCGTGCCGATGGACGACCCGATCGGCACCGGCGACGACGCCGACGAGGGCCACGTCCAGCCCGGCTTCGACAAGGGCAAGGCCGACGCCGCCCTCGCGGCCTGCCAGAGTCTGCGACCGCCCCGGGTCGGCCCCGAGATCGACCTGAAGACCGAGCTGAGCCGCCGGTACGCGCGTTGCATGCGCGAACACGGCGTCGAGCAGTATCCGGACCCCGACGCGCAGGGGCAGACCCGGGTGTCGCAGCAGGTCGGCGAGGACCCCGACTACCCGGCGGCGAAGAACGTGTGCGACCAGCTCACCGACCAGTGGTACGCGTCGGCGGCGGCGACGTTGCGGCCCAGCTCGTGAACCGCCGTACGCGTACCGCGGTGGCGACCGGGGCGATCGCGCTCGTCGCCGGGGCTGCTACCGCCGCCGCCGTCGGCATCGGCGATTCCGGGCCGACCGAGCGCACGGCCGGCGACCTGCCGCCGCAGACGGCCCAGGTGACCCGGCAGACGTTGCAGGACAGCATCGAGGTCATCGGCGACCTGGGGTACGGCGTCGCCGACACCGCGCCGGGCTGGATCGGCGGGGTGGTCACCCGGGTGCCGGCCGCCGGTGCGGTGATCAGCCGGGGGCAGGCCGTCTACCGGGTCGACGATCGGCCCGTCGTGCTGCTGTACGGGACGGTCGCGGCGTACCGGACGGTGGGGCAGGGGGCCGTCGGCAAGGATGTGCGGCAACTGGAGATCAACCTGAAAGCCTTGGGATATCAGGGATTCGACGTCGACGACCGCTTCTCGGCGAGCACTGCGGCGGCTGTACGCCGTTGGCAGCGGGCGCTCGGCCTGACCCAGACCGGCCGAGTGGAGCTGGGCCAGGTGCTGTACGCGGCCGGTCCGATCCGGATCGACACGGTCACGGCCGGCGTGAACCAGCCGACTGGCGGGGGACAGCCGGTGCTCACCTACACCGGGACCGGCCGGACGATCACCGTACGCCTGGAGGTGACCGAGCAGCGGCTGGCGCGGGTCGGCGTACCGGTGAGTGTGCGGATGCCGGACGGCACGCAGACGCCCGGCCGGGTCGACCGGGTGGCCACCGTGGTCGACCAGCCGACCACCGGCGACGCCGCCCCGACGACGATGATCGAAGTCGTCGTCTCACTGCGCGACGCGACCGCCGCCCGGGGCGTCGAGGCCGCGGTCGTCACGGTCGGCTTCACCGCCGCAGAGCACCCGAACGTGCTCACCGTCCCGATCGCGGCCCTGGTGGCGCTGGCCGAAGGCGGCTACGGCGTCGAGGTCGTCGACGGCTCGGCCACCCGATACCTGCCAGTGCGACCCGGCCTGTTCGCGCACGGCCAAGTCGAGGTCACCGGCGACGGGCTGACCGCCGGGATGACCGTCGGGATGCCCGGATGATCGCGCTCACCGAGGTGACCAAGCAGTACGCGGGCGGCGTACGCGCGCTCGACGGGGCGAGCCTGACGATCGAGGCGGGCGAGTTCGTGGCCATCGTCGGACCGTCCGGCTCCGGTAAGTCCACATTGCTGCATCTGGCCGGGACGCTCGACCGGCCCAGCGCCGGTCGCGTGGTGATCGACGGACACGACGTCGCCCGGCTGTCCGACCGGCAGCTGTCGGCGTTGCGAGCGAGCCGCATCGGCTTCGTGTTCCAGCAGTTCCACCTCGCGGCGGGTGTCCCGGCGGTCGACAACGTGGCCGACGGCCTCCTGTACGCCGGAGTACCCGCCCGGTCCCGGCGCGCGCGGGCGCGTACCGCGTTGGAACGGGTCGGCTTGGGACATCGGCTGAACCATGAGCCGCATGCCCTGTCCGGTGGTGAACGGCAGCGGGTGGCGATCGCGCGTGCCGTCGTCGGCGAGCCGGCGCTGCTGCTGGCCGACGAACCCACCGGCAACCTCGACTCCGGCTCCGGCGCAGAGGTGATGGCGTTGCTGCGCAGCCTGCACGCCGACGGGACGACGGTCGTGGTGATCACCCACGATCGCGATGTCGCCGCCGCCACCGACCGACGCGTACGCGTCCACGACGGGCGGGTGATCGCATGAGCACCCTCGCCCCGAGCCGGTTGGCACCCGCCGACGTCGTTCGGGTCGGCGCGGCCGGACTGCGTACGCGCCCGGTCCGGGCCTGGCTGTCGGCGCTGGGCATCGCGATCGGCATCGCCGCGATGGTCGCCGTGGTCGGCATCTCCTCCTCGTCTCGCGAACAGGTGAACCGGGAGCTCGCGGCGCTGGGCACCAACCTGCTGACCGTCTCCACCGGACGGACCGCGACCGGCCAGGACGCCGCGCTGCCGGCCGAGGCCGAGGCGATGATCGGCCGGATCGGCCCGGTGACCCGGGTCTCGGCGATCGGGCGCGTGCCCGGCCTGCGGGTCTACCGCTCCGACAAGATCCCAACGGTGGAGACCAACGCGCTCAGCGTGCTGGCCGCCCGGACCAGCCTGCCGGGCGCCGTGAGCGCCACCGTCCGCCGGGGCGCCTGGCTCAACGACGCCACCGGCCGCTACCCGGCGGCTGTGCTCGGCGCGTCGGCGGCGACCCGGCTCGGCATCGGCCGGCCCAGCCCGGCGGCGGAGATCCTCGTCGGCGGCGTGCGCTTCACCGTGATCGGAGTGCTGTCGCCGGTGCGGCTGGCTCCCGAACTCGACACCGCCGTCCTGATCGGCTGGGACCAGGCCGCGACCGCGTTCCACTTCGACGGGCGGGCCACCACCGTGTACGCACGAGTCGACGACCGCGACATCGAAGCCGTGCACGCGGTCCTCGCCCCGACGGCGAACCCGCGTGCGCCGGGCAACGTCACCGTCTCCCGACCCTCGGAAATCCTCGCCGCACGCCGAGCCACCGACTCTGCGCTCAACGGGCTGCTCCTCGGGCTGGGCGCGGTTGCCCTGCTGGTCGGCGGAGTAGGCGTGGCCAACACGATGGTCATCTCGGTGCTCGAACGGCGGGCCGAGATCGGGTTACGCCGCGCACTAGGCGCGACCCGGGGTCAGATCCGGATGCAGTTCCTCGCCGAGTCACTGCTGCTGTCCGCGCTCGGCGGACTCGGCGGGGTCGCGCTCGGCGTCGCGGTCACCACGGCGTACGCGGCGTACCAGCACTGGCCGTCGGTCGTCCCGGCCTGGGCGAGCGGCGGCGGTCTGGCCGCCACGGTCCTGATCGGCGGCCTGGCCGGCCTGTACCCGGCGATCCGCGCCGCGCGGCTCTCGCCCACCGAGGCACTCGCCGCCCCCTAACAACTGACGCTCCGCGCGTCGCTTTCGCGCCGGCCGGCTGACGCTCCTGACGCTCCGCAGGTCGCTTTCGCGCTGGTCGGCTGCCGCTCCGCGCGTCGCTTTCGCGCTGGATCAGGGTTCCGGGTCGAATCCTGCGCCAAGATTCGACAGAGAACCCTGATCCAGCGAAGCGTGCTCGAGTGGTGCTCGAGTGGTGCTCGAGTGGGCCGGCTGCGCTGCGGGGGCCGACGCTTGTCAGCCTCCTTCGACCCACCACCAGCCGTTGCCGAGATACCGATCGGGCCCGCTGACGCCGCCGGGTGCTGTCACGATGATGGTGTCGCTGTCAGGCGGTTCGGTCAGGTGAACCAGGCCTCCGCCGGCCTCGCCCCGCCAGTTCTCCCACATGGGCAGGTACAGCGCATCCGTAGTCGAACCCATCTGATGATGTGCGTGGCCGTCGATGGACAGGTACCTGAGCTGCCACGGCAACGACGCATTTGTGGGCAGAGTGCCCGTCTGGTGGGCACCGGCCAGTTTGCTCAGACTGTCCTGGTGTAGCCAGAGCTGGCTCTTGAGGTAGATGTCCAGCCAATCGGCATTCCAGACGGCGACAGCGGCCACGATCGCCAGGATCCCCGTGACGGCTGCCCTGGCGTACGCCTTGCGCCCGATGAGCGCCGCCATCGCGAGCACGGTGGTGACAACGGCCAGGATCCAGAACCCCGCGAGAGCCAGCCAGCCGAGCAACCCCAGTACGCCGAAGATCGGCAACGTCAGGTAGTAGAACGCTGCCAATGCGGCCCAGCCGCCGACCGCGGCGAGGAGCCATCTGCCGGTTCGCCGAGCAGGTGGGGCTGCGGAATCTGTCACCACTGCATTCTGGCCCAACGCGCCCGTTGGTAACGAAGGGATCGGTCGCCTGTTACCTGCTCGGCGGGCTGGACCTGATCATGTGCCCGCGGTCTGCGTTTCGGGCCCGCCCTTGATGATCAAGTTGCCGCGGCGGTGCGGGTGAGGCCCAACGTCGCGATGAGGTCTTCGTGCAGCTCGAACCAGACTCGGTGGCAGGAGTCGACGTCGGTGCGGTCGACCCAGCCGCCGTCGCCTGCCACGGCTCGCTGCCGGGCGTTGGCGAAGCGCGAGCCGTAGCCGCGCAACCGCGTCAGGACGTCGCCGAGCCGCTGGGCGAGCGGCCTGAGGGCGAGGTCGATGGCGGCCAGTTCGGCGTGCACGGCAGCGTCCCACGCGGAATCGCTGTGGTCGTTGGCGGCGAGGGGATCGGTGTCGGTCGGCCGTAGCTGCCAATGCGTACAGGCCCGCTGCAAGCGGGTGTTCAGTGGCAGGAACTGCCGGTAGACCTCGCCCACCTCGGATGCACCGCCGACTTGGTCGAGTTCGGCGGCCAGCCGGCGCTCGTTCTCCGTCCGGCCGCGGTCGGTTAGCGACCAACCACCTAGACCGGCGAATTCGGTGTGCGTCACCCAGCCGTACGCTTCGGCGTCGCCGAGCAACTCCTGGGTCAGCGCTTCGTCGAGGGCGTACCGGGCGGCGATCGCTGGGGCGTCGGCGTAGCCGAGGATGCGTACGGCGTGCAGGACCAGCAGATCGGTTGCGGAGTCGTGGCTCACGACTCGGCGTCCTGCCGGGCGGCCAGCCGATGGAAGTGCTGCTGGCAGGCCTGCGGAGAGTTGAACCCCATGGCCTCGGCGATCTGCGCCCACGTCAGTCCCGCGCTGCGGGCCGCGAACAGCAGGCCGCTCTCCAGTGCTTCGACTTCGGCTCGGGCGGCGGGTAGCAGGGTGAGTGCGCTCAGCACGGCGTCGGTGTCCAGGTCCGCCGATCGGTGCAAGGCGAAGTGGACCAGGTCGACGGCCGAGGGCGGCACTGGGGCACGCCGCCAGGGCCGGTCGGCGAGTTGGTCGGCGCCCAGGCTCATCAGCCGCACGGTCGCCGCCCGCTCGTCGCGGGCTTGGCTTTGATCAGCCTGACTGGTACGCGCGGCGTCCTGCTTGCGGGGCATGACGCCGATCCTGCAGAATCAACAAGTTGTTGTCAACATTATGTTGAAGGTGTCTCGATGATCGTCCCGTTGGCGCAGGCCACCGTGTCGAGCTGCGGAGCGAAGGCGGCCGCGCTCGGCGTACTGCTGCATGCTGGTCTGCCGGTGCCGGACGGCTTCGTCGTGCCGTTCGACGCGTACCGCCGGGCAGAGGGGAAGGCCGACGCAGCGCTGCCCGCCGATCTGGTCGAGGCGCTCCGGCGTGGGCTGGACGAGCTCGGTGATCCACCGGTCGCGGTTCGGTCCTCGGCCGCGCACGAGGACTCCCCAACTGCGTCGGCCGCCGGGCAATACGACAGCGTCCTCGGCGTACGCGGTGTCGGCGCGGTGGCGCAAGCGATCCGGGCTTGCTGGGCTTCGCTGCACTCCGCTCGGGCGGTCGCGTACCAGGAGGTGGCCGACTCCGAACCGGCGATGGCGGTGCTCATCCAGCGGCTGGTCGACGCAGATGTCGCCGGGGTCATGTTCACCGGCGGTCCGGACGGCTCGACCGCCATCGAGGCGTCGTGGGGGCTCGGCCCGAGCGTGGTCGGCGGCGTCGTCACGCCCGATGCGTACCAGGTGATGGACGGCGTGGTCAGCGTGACCGTCGGCGACAAGCGGTTCCGGCTGGACCGGCGGGCCGATGGGTTGGTTCGTGACATCGTGCCGGGGTCGGACCGGGATCGGCCGTGTCTGGACGACGCGACCGCCGTCCGGCTCGCCCGGCTGGGCGACGTCGTCGCGGGACTGTCCGGTGCACCGCAGGACATCGAGTGGGCGATCACCGGCGAAACGATCTGGCTGCTGCAATCCCGGCCGATCACCGTCGCGCCACCGGCGGCGCTGTTGTCGACTTCAGACCCGGCGGGCGCGTTCACCGGCACACCGGCCAGCCGGGGTTCGGCGACCGGCGTCGCGCGTGTCGTCCATGGCCCGGCCGACTTCGGCCGCCTGCATCCGGGCGACATCCTCGTGTGCCGGTACACCGATCCCGCGTGGACGCCGTTGTTCCGCCTTGCCGCTGGGGTCGTCACCGAGACCGGTGGCGTGCTGTCTCATGCGGCGATCGTCGCCCGGGAGTTCCGGATCCCGGCTGTGCTCGGCCTGCCGCAGGCCATGACCGTGCTCCGCGACGGAACCCTCATCACCGTCGACGGAACCACCGGAACCGTCACGGCGCACTAATCCACCCACCTGAGAGGACTGGCGCGTATGCGAACGCGGCATCTCTACCTCGCCCGCCACGGCCATGCCGACGCCCTCGGCGACCTCACCGAGGACGGCCGGGCGCAAGCGAGCCTGCTCGGCCGACGCCTGGCGGCCGTCCCCGCCGCGGTCATCTGGCACTCCCCGGTGCCACGGGCCGTCGCGACCGCGCGGCACATCGCGGAGCACCTGCCCGATGCGATCGTGGCCGAAGCAGACGAACTCGCCGATCACGTGCCCTACATCCCCATCGCCGACGAGACGCCGTCGGCCTGGCGTGGCCGATTCGACGGCTCGAGTGCCGAGGACGTCGCCGATGCCTCCCGTCGGGCTACCGCGCTGCTTGCTCGGTTCGCCACCGCCGAGCCGGTGCCGGGCATTCCAGCGGCGGACACTCACGAGATTCTGATCAGCCACGCCCCGCCGATCGCCTGGCTGGTCCGGGACGCGCTGGGCGCGCCACCGTCGCGATGGCTCGGCCTGGACAGTGCGAACACGGCCCTGACCATCGTCCGCTACCGGACCGGAGAACCTCCCGCGCTCGTCGTCTTCAACGACCAGAGCCACCTGCCGCCCGAGCTGCGCTGGACCGGCTTTCCTCGGACGGTGGTGCAATGAGGAGGGTCCGGCCGCCTGTGGCGACCGGACCCGGGATCACTGGGTGAATCAGGCGTGGCGAATGAAGGAATTGGCCAAGGTCAGGTCCTCCATGATCGAGACCACGTCGGGCAGGCCCTCGATGTACGTACCGTCGGCCAGTTCCCGTGAGTGCGCCTCGTAGCGGGTGGCGAGCACGTTGGTGCGGTGCTGGCCGATGCCCAGCAGGCAGTCGCCGACCGGGTCGCCGCTGGCGCCGGGAGCCCCGTTGGCGGTGCAGCCGTTCCAGACCGTCGTCTGGTTCGCCATCGGGTCGACGAGCTGCGCGCCCTCGGCGCACGCCCCGCCCGGCCCGGTCAGCGAGCAGCCGGCGTAGTTGGTCTGCGCCCGGAGGAACGCCTGGCTCATCGTGTTGATGCCGTCCAGGTCGGACGGCAGCCGCTCGCCGCCGACGGTGAGCAGGCTGAGCAGTTCGTCCTGGCTCATCGCCTTGGCGAAGCCCACCTGCGTGTACGCCCGGAGCATCGCCACCGCCCGGGTGAGGCGGGTGTTGGCGGCGAACAGGGGGACGTTGGGCGACCCGAGCGCGGTGACGACGGCGTTGTAGTACGCCTTCTGCCGCCCGGTCAGGTACTCGTTCATCCGGTTGCGGGCATAGGTCGCGGGGGTCTCGTCGGTCTGGGCCGTCGCCCCAGCGGTGAACCCGGCGAGGTACGACGCGTCCCACTTGTTCAGGTAGTAGGTGAGGTTGTTGCAGAAGCCGCCGGGCGCGCCGGTGACGTAGCTGCGGCAGATCTCACCGAGGTACCACGACGAGTGCCAGCTGCGGTAGTCCCACTCCTGGCCGCCCCAGGTGACCTTGATCTTGAAGGTCATGTCCAGGTCGGCGTACGTGTGGTTGAACTTGTAGTCCTCGGCCGTCTCCACGTTGGCGAAACTGGCCGTGTAGCAGAGCCGCACCACGGGCTGCTGCGGGTGGGCGTACTTGGCGAACTGCAACGCGCTGGGCGCCTGGGTGATCGACATCGTGGACGGCCGGGTCAGCGACGGCGTCGCGCCCGTGCACGGTCCGACCTTCGCCGGATCGGTCAGCTGGGCCGCCGAGTTCAGCGACTGGTCGGCGTTGCGGAACATGTCGTAGATCTTGTTGTCGGGGTTGGCGCCCCGGATCGCGCCCAGCTCGGCCGAGAACGACTGCAACGCGGTGCGGTACTCGGCCATCGCGTTGGTGAACAGGGCGTTGGTCCGGTTGCCCTGAGCGTCCGGTGTGGAGCGGGGTGCGCTGAACCGCCGGGCGGCGGCCAGAATGCCCTGACCCTTGGCGAGGATCCCGTTGGTCTGGCTCTCGCTGACCTGGACGGCGTAGTTCGGGTTCTCCGCCACCATCCGGGCGTACGCCCGAGCCGACATCGTCCACGGCGCGATCGCGGCGGGCTTCTGGTCCGACGACCGGGTTCCGCCGTAGTACCTGGCCGCGTACCAGTCGAGGTAGTCGATGGCGGTGGCCGGGCCGGTGTCGCCGTCGTCGAAGGCCCGCGTCATCGTCACCGGGTCTTGACCCTCGTACTGGGACTCGACGAACGGGAAGAAGGGCGTGTCGTAGGCCTTGTACGTGGTGGCCATGACGTCCAGCTCGTTCACGGTGTTCTGGTATTCGAGATAGGTCTGGATCGGTTCGTTGTAGGTGTACTTGTGACCCACATACTGGTTGATCGCGACGATGGCGTCATGCATCTCGGCCTTCGCCAGGGCCCGGACGATGGCCGTGCCCCAGTTGTCGACCTTGACGTTGAGCGCGTAAAGCTCCTGCTCCAGGTAGGTCAGCTCGGCGAGCGTCGCGTGCTGGAGCCCGATGACCTGGTCGAACCGGTCCAGCATCGACCCGTACATGACGGTCAGCGCGTGGTCGACGCGGTCGAATCGGGAGGTCATCGTGGTGGCCAGCTGACCGACCTGGTCGCGCAGCTTGTGGATCTCGTCCATGAGTAACTGATCGGGGGTCGGCCCGTCGGCGAAGACCGGCAGCAGCGCACCGATCGCGCCGAGGATGTTGCCGGTCAGCGCCACCGTGCTCATCGAGGTCAGCGCCTGGGCCAGGCTCAGACCGGCGATCGACGGGATGTACTTGTTGATCGCGGTCGCCACCTGCATCAGCGACTTGCCGACCCCGCCGACGATCCGCCCGGCGGTCGGGTCGGCGAAGCCGAGTGCCGTGGCGAGCGCCTGGATCGCCATGCCGGCGGCGTCGATGTCTTTCTGCCGGTTGACGGCGGCTTCCCGCTGTGTGCTGAAGGTGGCCGGACTCGGAGGCGTCGTCGTGGAGGTCACGGGGAACTGCTGCCCGAGTTGGCCCACCTGGCCGATGAGCTGGGCGTTCTGAGACTCCAGCCGGGTGATCGCGGAGACGATCTGCGCTCGCGCCTCGGTGATGTAGTTCTCGGTGTTGTTGGCGTGCTCCAGCAAGGCGTTGACGTTCATCCAGGTGGCGATCGCGGGATCGGCGGCGAGCTGCTCCTCCGACGCGGTCGACAGCACGCCGAGGCGCGCACCGAAGTTGCTGTCCCAGGCGGTGGCGAAGGTCGGATCACCCTGCGCCTGCGTCGTGATCCGGCGCCAGATCATGTCCTGCACCGGGTAGAACCGCTCGAACTGGTCGTAGGAGAACTGCGCCGTCGCGACCTGGTTGATCCGTTCGCTGTAGTCCTTGCTCACCGGCCCGACCGTCATCTCGAGCAGTTCCTTCATGATCGGCGCGCCGACCGCCGCCTGCGGCCAGGCCGACATCATGGTCAGCACGTGCGGCAACGCCTCATAGGTCTGCAAGGCGAAGTCGGTGCCGTCCAGGTGGCCGTCATACCACTGGCTCATCAGCGCCGCGTGCGCCAGGATCTCGTCCTTGGTCTTGGCCGGGAACCGCTGGTGGTAGCCGAGCATCTCGGCGCTCAGCACCAGATCCTTCAGTCCTTGCGCGCCCTGGGTGCGGGAGTGCACCGATGCGACGAACAAATCGTCGCGCAACTGCTGTCCCTCGATCTCCACCGGGTCGGCGTACGCGGCTGTGCTGACCGCGAACACCGCGGCGACCGCGACAGTGGTCGCGATGGCGACCCTTCGCAGGTTGGCCGTGAGTCTCACGTTACGTCCCTTCTAGATGGCGAGGCACGGTCGTGCTCGCTTCGCCAGGACAGCGGACGCGACTTGGGAACGACTTGGGCCAGACATCGACGACTGTGCGCTCACCTGGGGGCCGTGACGTAGGCCACGCTCGGGTTGTCGATTTCTCGACGAAGCAACGAAAGCGATGGAACCAACCGGGGGAGAGGCCGTACTTTGCGTTCCCATGTCCACAGTTGAGATTCGAGTCCTCGGCAGTCTCAGCGTCCTCGTCGACGGCGCCGAGGCGCCGCTGGGCGGTCCCAAACAGCGGGCGGTCCTGGCCAGCCTGCTGCTGGCCCGGCCGCGCTCGGTCTCGACCGCCCGGGTCGTCGATGACGTGTGGGACGGTGAGGCCGCGCCGTCGCCGACCACCCTGCACGCGTACATCGCCGAGTTGCGGCGTGTGCTGGAACCCGGCCGGCGCGTACGCACGGCGGCCCGGGTGCTGACCACCGAAGGCAACGGGTACGCCCTGCGCGTGGACGCCGCCCAGGTCGACAGCGCCGAGTTCGCCCGGCTGGCCGCCGACGGAGCGCGGCTGGTGCGCGACGGCGACTGCGCGGCCGCCCTCACCGCGCTCGACGCCGCCATCGCGTTGTGGCGCGGGCCGGCGTACGGGGATCTGGACGGCTTCGCCTTCCTGGCCGCGGAGATCCGCCGCCTCGAGCAGTTGCACGACACCGTCACGCTCGACCGCTTCGAGGCGATGACCGGTCTGGGCCGGCACGGCGAACTGCTCGGCGACCTGGACGCGTACACGGCCGAGCATCCGCTGGCCGAGCGCGGCTGGCGGCTGTACTCCTTGGCGCTCTACCGAGCCGGTCGGCAGACCGACGCGCTCGACGTGCTGCGTACCGCCGAGGATCAGCTGGCCGACAGCTTCGGGCTGGACGCCAGTCCGGTGCTGCGGGATCTGCGTACGGCGATCCTGCGGCACGACCCGCAGTTGACGCTCGCTTCCGTCACGCAGTCGGAAACGATTCCGAACCTGCCGCATCCGGTGTCGTCGTTCATCGGCCGCGACAGCGAACTGACCCTGGTGGCCCACGCGCTTTCCGGGTCCCGGCTCGTCACCGTCACCGGCCCGGCCGGCATCGGCAAGACGCGCCTGGCGATCGAAGCCGCCCATCGCCTGCCCGGCCCGGACGGCCCCTGGTTCGTCGACCTCGCCGACCTGCGTCAGCCCGAACTGGTCCCCACCCAGATCGGTCAGGCGCTGGGCGTACCGGCCGAAGCGCTGACCCACGTGCTCGCCGCCCGGCAGACGGTCATCGTCGTCGACAACTGCGAGCACCTCGTCGACGCCGTCCGGGACTGGTGCGACCAGATCCTCAGCCGCTGCCCCGGCGTGCGCGTCCTGGCCACCAGCCGCGAAGCGCTCGGCATCACCGGCGAGGTCATCGCCGACCTGCCGCCGATGACCACCGAGGCCGCGCGGCTGTTCACCGACCGGGCGGCCAACGCCCTGCCGGGCTGGACACCGGACGCCGACGAGTCACGGCTCATCGACCAGATCTGCGTCCAGCTCGACGGGCTCCCGCTGGCGATCGAACTGACCGCCGCCCAGTGCCGCGTGCTGTCGCTGAGCCAGCTCGCCGCCGGGCTGCCAGGCCCCGTGGCGCCGGCCGAACCCGACCGCGCCGCCCGCCACCGCGACCTCAACCTGGCCATCGCCGTGAGCTACGACCTGCTGCGACCCGCCGAGCGCGCGCTGTTCGAGCGGCTCAGCACGTTCGCGGGCCGCTTCGATCTCGATGCCGCAGCGCAGGTCACGGGCACGTCCGACGCCCTGCCCTCGGTGGCCGAGCTGGTGCGCAAGTCACTGCTGCGCGTCGAATACGGCCCCGGACCCCGCCGCTACCGCATGCTCACCGCGCTACGCGCGTTCGCAGCCGCCAGACTGTCCACCAGCGACACCGCCGAACTCGCGGCCCGGCATCGGGTCTGGGTCACCGGCTGGGTCGAGGCCGCGGAATCCGGCCTGCGAGGATTTGAAGCGTACGCGGAGATCCGCCGACTGGAAGCCGATCAAGCCGAAGCCCGAGCGGCGCTCACCTCGGCCCTGCTCGACGGCGATGGACACACCGCACTGCGCATCGCGGCCGCCCTGCACTGGTTCTGGTATCGGCGCGGCCACATCACCGAAGGCCTCACCTGGCTGCAGTCGGCGCTGGACCTGGCCCGCGACGCGCCCGACTCGCTGCGCGCGCGGGCGCTGCTCGCCGTCGCCGGACTGAGCTATCTGCGTGGCGACGCGGCCACTGCGATCGCCGCCGCCGAACAGGCGCACGAGGCCGCCCAGCGCGCCCACGACCGGCTCACCACCACGTACGCGGTGATGCACCTGGGGCATTTCCGTTCCCTGCTCGGCGACCTCGACACCGCGTACGCCCACGCCGTCCTGGCCGAACGACACGCTCGGGCGTTGCGCGTACCGTGGCTGCACACCGAGAGCCTGATGGTCCTCGGCAGTGTTCACCGCCTGCGCGGCGACACCGCGCGAGCCCGCACCGACCTCGCGGCCGCGATCAGGACCGGGCAACGCTGCGGCCATCAATGGGCGACCGGTTCCGCGGCGTGGACCGCGATGAAGTCGGCGATCGACGCGGGCGAGCCGGAAGCGGCTCTGGCGATGGCCGCGGACATCGTCGCCCCGTTGGAGGCGGACCTGGATCTCACCGCGTGGCTGGTCCTGGCGCACACCACGGCCGCGGCCTTCGCCCACAGCGGCCGGCCCGAATCGGGCGCGTTGCTGCTGGGCGCGATCCAGGCGCTCGGCGGCCACGTCGGGTTCTCGCCGGAGCTGATGGACCCGGTCGACGGTCCACGTGAAGCCGCCGCCGTACGCAGCTCGCTGTCCCCCGATGTGCTCGCCGACCTCGTGGCGCAGGGCGCGCAGCTGAGCCGGGCGCAGGCCAGTGAGATCATCGCGGGCGTCGGCGCAGCGGTGTGACGGAGGCGGAACGTGTCGGAGCATCTGATCGAGGACCTCGTGGCCGACTCGGTGCGGATCGAGTAATCCCGGACGGCGCTACACGGTCATCGTCACGCCGTCCCACGTGTTCGTCGCGCTGTCGTAGCCGGACAACGAGCACCCGTAGCCGACGCGGGCCTGCCCGTCCGGGGTGGCGTCGCCGCGTACCCACGCCGCGTATCGGCCGGATTCGTCCGTGCCCACGAGGTAGCTGTCCGCGAAGCCAATCTGAACGGCATGCCCGGCGCGGCGGACCAACTCTCGCTCCACCACGGTGCGGCACTTGGCCTGCGCCGCCGGGCCGGCGCCGTCCGGTGGCGTAGGAACGCCATATCGCCGTGCCGCGTACCAGCCGAGCGACCCGGCCGCCGCCGCCGTCACGATGATGGCGAGTGTGATGGCGAACCACCGGCGTCGCGGTCGCTTCGGCTCGGCCTTCGCCGTCTGTGCGCGCACAGTCAGACAGTAGTGAGGAACCGCAAGATCTGTCGCAGCCCGCTACGGGCCGGGCCACTGCCAACTGATGCCGTACGCCCCGGGAGCGGGGTCGAGCGTGACGTACTGGAACGCCTGGATCTGTTCGTACGGGCCGGTTTCGGAGGCGGTGAGCAGCGGCGCGTCGACCGTCGGCTGGAAGTGGCCGACGCACCGCACCGGTACGCGCCTCGGGTCGAACACGACGCGCAGCGCCACATCTCGGCAGGCCCGGCCGATCTCCACCCGGACGTAGGTGTCGAGCTGACCGGGCGGGTAGCGCAGGCCGAACTCGACCATCGCCGTCTCGCCCGCCCGCAACGGCCGATCGAGCAGGAACTCGAAGACGCAGGTGGAAGTGGGCACATCGGCACGGAACCGGCCGGGGTGGCAGCCTTCGGTGAAGGTGACGGCCGGTGGTTGCGGCAGGGTCACGCACCGGGTGAGGAACAGGAATCGGCGTAAGCCGTCGCGGCGGGCTCGGATCAGGCGATGGACCCGGATCGCGGCCTCATGACCGTGCTCGTCGACCCGGTACGTGAAACTCTGCGAGAGCTTGACCGGATCGGCCAGGTCGGCCCGCGTCGCGTCCAGCTTGGCCAGAGCACGCAGAACCGCGTCGGGCTGATGCCAGAACAGGTTCGGCGGCCGCACGTCGGGCGGCAACGCCACGGCCCGGCGGCCCCGGGGCAGGCGCGGCCCGAGCAGCGCCGCGAGCGCGCCCGGCGGCTCGCCGAGGACTTCCTCCAAAGTGGCCAGGGCGGCCAGGGAAGAGACCCGTTCCGGCCGGTTGCCGCCGTTCTGCCAGTAACTGAGCGCGCTGGCGCTGACCGGCGTCCCGCGCTCGCGGAGCACCTCCGCCAGCTCGTCGAGGCTGCGGCCGCTGCGCTGGACGGCGACCCGCAACGCATCCCCGAACGCGGTCAAGCCGGCCTCCATCCCCATCAGGACGGTACATCCAGAGTTATCCAGATGGCTATGGCCGTTACTCGTTGACGTTTGCCGATGTCTGGCTAGGGTCGGTGACACCGATCGCGACACGTGGCGCCACGCCGGGCGCGTCGATCGATGCGCCCGGACCACACTTCGCCGCCGCCCGGCCCACCGGCCGCGCGGTCCCACCTTGCGAGGAGCCATGCCTAGTCCTCACCTGCGCCGCCGCCGTGGTGGCGCGGCCGCCCTCGCGGCCCTGCTGACGATCGCCGGACTCGTCCTGGCCGCCGAACCCACGGCCGCCCGGCGCGCTTCCGGCCCCGACACCGTCGCCGAGATCGCCGAGCCGTCCGACCAGACCCCGCAGATCGCCGAGGCGGGCGCGGTCACCCACCGGCTCGCCCTGTCCGGGCGGGCGGGAGCCACAGCCCAGTCGGTCTGCCAGGACGGCGCCGCGTGGCTGCGGCTGCGCTTCACCGAGCTGACCCTGCGGGGCGGCGACACGATAACCCTCACCGGGCAGGACGGCCGGTCGCTCACGCTGGGCGCCCGCTCCTGGCCCGGCCGCGCCTTCCACACCCGGGCCTTCGCGGGCGGCTGCGTGCGAGTCGCGCCCGCGCTCCGCGATCCCACCAGCCGGTACGCCGTCGACGCGGTCCAGTCCGGCAGTCAGTCGCTCGCCGCCGCGACGGTGACCGTGGCCGCGGCCGGTGACATCTGCGGCACCGCCTGCAACCAGACCGACGACCTGGTGGCGGCCATGAATCCGACCGCCGTGATCACCATGGGCGACCAGGCCTACGAGAGCGGCACCCTCAGCGAGTACAACACCAACTACAACCCGACGTGGGGCCAGTTCAAGGCGATCACCTACCCGGTGCCGGGCAACCACGAGTACAACACCTCCGGCGCGGCCGGGTACTTCGACTACTTCAACGGCGCCGGCAATCAGACGGGCCGGGCGGGGGACCGCAGCAAGGGCTATTACAGCTTCGACGTCGGCGACTGGCATTTCGTCGCGCTCAACTCCAACATCTCCACGGCCGCCGGATCGGCGCAGGAACAGTGGCTGCGTACGGATCTGGCGGCCACCACGAAGCCGTGCACCGCGGCGTTCTGGCACCATCCCCGCTTCGCCAAGGGCAATTACGGCGACAACACGGCCGTCCGGCCGCTGTTCCAAGCGCTGTACGACAATCGCGCCGATCTCGTCCTCAATGGACACGACCACAACTACGTCCGGTACGCGATGTCCCGGCCGGACGGCGTCAAGGACACCGTCAACGGCGTACGGGAGTTGCTGATCGGCACCGGTGGCCGGGCGCTCTACACCAGCACGAGCACGACCTCCGCGACCGTGGAGGCGAGCAACAACGCCACCTTCGGCGTCGGTCGGCTGACCTTGACCGCGACCGGCTACACCGCGGCGTTCGTGCCCGTGGCCGGCCGCACCTACACCGACTCGGTCACCGGCACCTGCAAGAAGGCCGCCGCGACACCGGACTTCGCGGTGACGGCGAACCCGGCGTCGCTGACCCTCACCCGAGGCGCCAGCACGTCGACGACAGTGAGCGTGTCGAGCACCGGCGGCTTCTCCGCGGCGACCGCACTGTCGGTCTCCGGCCTGCCGACCGGGGTCACCGCATCCTTCTCGCCCAGCAGTGTCACCCCGCCGGCCAACGGCGCGGCGACCGCGACCTTGACCCTGACCGCGTCGTCGGCCGCGACCACCGGCTCGGCGACGCTGACCGTCTCCGGCGTCTCCGGGGCGACCACCCGCAGCGCCACCCTGCCGCTCACCGTCAGCGCGAGCAGCACGACGGTCTTCTCCGACGACTTCGAGACCGACAAAGGCTGGACGGTCAACCCGTCCGGCACCGACACCGCCACGGCGGGGCTGATCGAGCGCGGCGTCGCGGAGCAGACGACCTCCACCTACAGCAACCAGATCAAGCAGCTGGGTACGCCGACCAGCGGAACCGGCTGCCTGGTCACCGGCCGGCTGGCCGGATCGTCGTACGGCGCCAACGACCTCGACGGCGGCGTCACCTCCATCCGTTCCCCGTTGATCACGCTGCCCGCCGGATCGTCGACGCTGAGCCTGAAGTACAACCTGGCCCACGGCGACAACTCCAGCGCCGACGACTATCTGCGGGTGTCCGTCGTCGACGGCACGACCGTGACCGTCGTCGTCCAGCGGCTCGGCAGCGCGACCGAGGTCGCCGGAGCCTGGCAGACCGCGACCGCCGACCTCTCGGCGTACGCGGGACGGTCGATCCGGCTGCTCGTGAGCGTGGCCGACGCCGGCACGGGCAGCCTCCTGGAAGCCCAGGTCGACGACATCGCCATCGCCGGCAGCTGAACACCGGTCCGGCCGCCTGCCATCCAGCGGGCGGCCGGACCCCTTCCCTCCGGAGGACACGATGCGCATCAGGCACACCGTGAGCGCGGCTGCGCTCGCCGTCGTCATCAGCGTCACCGTCGGGTACGCCGGCTGGCTGTCATCCGACCATCGCTCCGCTGCCGCGCCACCACGAGTGGACCCCGGCCGCGGCGACACGATGATCTACCTGGACGCCGAGGCGCGAGTACGGCAGGCCACCCGGGCCGACCCAGCCCACCCGTTCGCCGAGGGTCCCACCTGCCATCGGGCGTACGCCGCCGCCGGGACGCTGATCTGCCTGCGCCCGGCCGACGGCGTGCCGGACGCGTACGAGGCGGCGATCTTCGACCGGGACCTGGTGCTGCGCAAGCGAATCGACCTCTGGGGTACGCCCAGCCGAGCCCGCGTCTCACCGAGCGGCCACCTGGTCGCCTGGACGGTGTTCCACTCCGGCGACTCCTATCTGCTGGCCGGACAGTTCTCCACCATCGCCGGCATCTACGACCTGACGACCGGCGAACACCACGGCTCGCTCGAAGACTTCACCGCCCGCATCGACGGCGTCACGGTGACCTCCACCCACGTGAACTACTGGGGGATCACGTTCGCCGCAGACGACCACACCTTCTACGCCACCATGGGCATCGACGGCAAGACCTGGCTGGTCCGCGGCGACCTTCGCGACCGAACCCTCACCGCGCTCCAGGAGAACGTCGAATGCCCGTCGCTGTCACCGGACGGCACGCGAATCGCGTACAAGAAGAAGAGCGGGGGACACTGGCGCCTCCACGTGCTGGACCTGACGACGGGCCGGCAGACGCCCTTGGCCGAGCAGCGCGACGTGGACGACCAGGCCGCGTGGCTGGACGCGCAGACCGTCGCCTACCGGCAGAACGGCGGGGTCTTCGCGGTGCCCGCCGACGGCACCGGAACCGCCCGCCTGCTGCTGGCCGGCGCATCCTCCCCAGCCTCGCTGCCCTGATCCCGGGACGCCACTGTGTCGCGAGTAGACAGATCATCGGGCGAGCATCGGCGTGGCACTATCGCCGCATGACACGTGGCAGGCTGTCCCGGCGGGCGTTGTGGGTGCTCCTCGGCGTCGGCCTCACCGTCTGCCTGCTCATCTGGCAGTCGGTGGGAACAGACAGGTTGAACGTGCTGCTGGCGCTCGTGGGCGCGCTCACCGGCGTCGCCGGCATCCTTCTGCCGTTCACGGCCCCACCTGCCGAATCTCGCGACCGCCAAGCCGGCGTCGTACCCGAGGCGGCCGGCCAGGGAGAGAAGGAGTTCCGCGCCGGCATCCTCCATCACGGCTGGGCGATCCTGGGAAGCGGCGGCATGGCAGTCGCTTGCTTCCTCGCGGTGGCGAACGACGCTCAGGATATGGGGGATGATCCGACAGCCGGTCAGGTCATCATGCTCTGCGGGGGCCTCGGTGTGTTTCTCCTGTTCCTCTATCTGGCCGCGGACGCGGTCAACCAGGTGCTTCGCGGCTATCCGCGGCTGCTGATCGGACCGGCCGGCGTGAAGATCCTCCCCGAGTTCGAGAAGAAGGATCCGATCGAGGTGCCCTGGGAGGACGTCGATTCGGTTCAGGTCGTCCGCCAGCAGTGGAAAGCCGAGCTGACCTTCACCCTGAAGGCCGGATCAGCTACGCGGAGTTACTACAACGGCGATGAACGCGTGCACCCGTTGCGCCTGGTGGCATTCGACATCGATGGCATCGAACGCTCTCTCGCCAGCTTCGCCGCCGACAAGTACATCCCCTAGGCGGTCATGGACGGCCGAGCACCAGCATCGCGGCCCACAGCAGCGCCACGGCGATCACAGTCAAGAAACTCGACCAGCGCAATCGACGTACGACCTGGGCCTCCTCTTCTCCCGACGGGTGGCTGGCGGCGGCCCGATCAATGCACTGCATTCGCTGGGTCGCCCACAGCTCGTGGTCATAGGCGTCCATGATGGTCTTGTTGAGGTGGAACGCCTGGACCGGCAGCGGCCTGTACATGCCGTCAACATGCAGTTGCGGCCGTTGCCAGCCACTGTTCCGGTCCCAGCCACGGATCCGGTGGACCGGCACGATGTATCGCTCGAACGGGTTGACGATGATGACTTCGCCGGGTGCGACGATCACCCGGGCGCTCGGCCCGCTGAGGTAGATGGCGGCGGCAAGCGACCCGAGTCCCGATGGCAGGATTGACAAGGCACCCGGATCGTTTCTGAACAGGATCAACCCTCCGATGGCAAGCGCCGGCCACACGACGAAGAACAGCCTCGTCACCGAGTCGACCCGCCATAACGTGTACCGATCCTGCATTCCACGCAGCGTACGAGATCGCCGCAGGTCATAGATTCCGCAGATCGAGCGACCCCACCGACGGTCGATGGGGTCGTCAGACCGTCTTCCTGGGCGGCGGCTTGCGGCCCGACCAGACGGGGTTGACGCGTCGGAGGACGAAGTCCTTCGCTTGCAGCGCAAGCATTCGGTCGTGGAACTCGGCGCGGCGGGCGTCCGGCAGGTCGTCGATGAAGGCTCGATATCCGTGCGTCAGCGACCAGCGCCAGAGCGCCTCGGCGTCGTCGAACGGGATGGCGACCTCGGCGAAGTCCTCGCGCAGGTCGACGAAGCCCGCGTCCTCCAGCATGTCTGCCGCGTCGTTCCACGTGCCGATGCTGCCGTTGGGCGGCAGGTAGGCGGTGAACTCGGCGAACAGCTCGTTGAGGCGTACGCCCAGCTCGTCGGGGGCAGACACGGTCGGCCCGCCCTTGCTTCGTTCACTCGCGCCGGTGAACGCGAATCGGCCGCCGGGTTTGAGGACCCGGTACGCCTCGGCCACGCCGGCCGCCGGATCGTCGAGCAGGTGGATGACGAACGCGGAGGCCACAACGTCGAAGCTGTTGTCCGCCAACGTGAGCGCCTGGGCGTCCATCGTGTGCACCTCGGCGTCCGGATATGTGGCAGCCAGGCGGCGCACCATGCCGGGTGCGGCGTCGATCGCGGTGACGTGGCAGCCTCGGGCGAGCGCGGGTGCGGTCAGCGCTCCCCGTCCGGCGCCGAGATCCAGTAGCCGGGTGCCCGGCGGCGGGTCGATGGTCGCCATGATGGCCGCGCCGAAGGAGGCGAAGAAGGGTACGACTTCGTCGTAGTCGGCCGAGAGGCGATCGAACAGCTTCCACGTTGACCCGTTCATGGTCGGAGATGGTGGTGGATCCGGGCCGTCCCGGCAACCGGTATTTGAACCCCGCGTTCGGTGGCGGTTAGAGGCGTGTCGCGGTGCGGACGAGGTCGGCAACCGCTTTGGACCGGCTGTGTGGTGGCCAAGCGATGACGGTCGTGACGGCCGGTGCGTCCGGCACGGGCAGGGCCGCATGGCCCTCGCGTAGCTGGGTCCGCAGCGACTCGGGCACGACCGCGCAGGCCAGTCCGAGCGCGATCAGCTGGAGTAGTTGGGTATGGTCGCGCACCTGCGGGCCGGGGCCGTCGGGATAGCTGCCGTCCCGGCCGGGCCAGCGCGGCAGGGGCAGGTCCGTCAGGGCCTTGACCTCGGCCAAGGACATATTCGCCCGGCCGGCGAGGGGATGACCCGCGGGGACGACCACGATCTGCTGTTCGGTGTGCAGATCCTCGGTGTCGAATCCGGCTGTCGTGTCGTAAGGCCGATGGAGCAGCGCAACGTCGGCACGCCCGGTGCGCAGCAGACCCTCCGGCTGGCCGGGCCCGCACAGCATCACCTCGACGGCCACGGCGCCCGGTTCGGCGGCGTAGGCGTGCAGCAGTTTCGACAACAGTTCGGTGGACGCTCCGGCCTTGGTGGCCAGCACCACGCCGGGCTGGCCGGCGACGGCACGGCGAGTTCGCCGCTCGGCGGCTTCGACCGCGTCGAGCGCGGCCCGGGCCTCCCGCAGCAGCACCGACCCGGCCTCGGTCAAAGCGATGGCGCGCGTGGTGCGGTGCAGCAGGACGACTCCGAGTTGCCGTTCGAGCTGCTGAATCGCCCGCGACAGCGGTGGTTGCGCCATCGCGAGCCGTTGTGCCGCCCGCCCGAAGTGCAACTCCTCGGCCACGGCGACGAAGTATCGCATCTCCCGGGTCTCCACCCGGGCATGGTATCCCGCGATGACCACGACTTATACCCGTGCGGTATCACCGGCCACCCGATCGGTCTTGGACGCCGTACCCGGAGTCGCAGCAGGATCGGCGGTGTGAGTGAACAGACGATTGCGCTGGTGACCGGCGCGAACAAGGGAATCGGATACGAGATCGCCGCAGGACTGGGCGCGCTCGGCTGGCGAATCGGTGTGGGTGCGCGGGATCAACATCGCCGCGACACCGCGGTGGAGAAGCTGCGTGCGGCCGGGATCGATGCGTTCGGTGTGCCGCTCGACGTGACGGACGACGCAAGTGTGGCCGGGGCGGCTGAGGTGATCGCCGACCATGCCGGCGGGCTCGACGTCCTGGTCAACAATGCCGCGATCACCGGCGGGATGCCGCAGACGCCGACCACGGTCGATCCTGCGACCGTGCGGGCTGTCGTGGAGACCAACGTGATCGGGGTCATCCGGGTCACCAACGCCATGCTGCCGATGCTGCGCGCCTCGGCCGCGCCACGGATCGTCAACATGTCGAGCAGCGTCGGCTCGCTCGGCCTGCAGACCACACCCGGCATCGACATGGGCCCGGTTCCGGCCGCCTACTTGGCCTCGAAGACCTTCCTCAACGCCCTCACCATCCAATACGTCAAGGAACTGGGTGATACCAACATCCTGATCAACTCCGGCTGTCCCGGGTTCACCGCCACCGACCTCAACGGCTTTCGCGGCGTCCGTACGCCGGAACAGGGTGCGGCCATCGCGATTCGCCTCGCGACCCTGCCCGACGACGGGCCGACCGGCGGATTCTTCGACGACGCCGGAACGGTGCCCTGGTGACGGGCACCCCGGTCACCGCTGATCTGCGCTCAGGTACGCCTTGACGACGCTGGGCCGCAGCAGCAGGCCCAGCGCGGCGACCAGGGAGATCGCGGGGAACAGGACGATCCGCCCGGCCTCGCCGAACAGCCCGTACCCGAGCACGACCAGGGTCATCACCGCCGTGACGGCGACGGTGGCCAGCCAGGCCCAGGGGCGGCGCTGGGCCAGGACGTAGAACAGTGCGGGACTGATCGCGGCGATGGCGATCAACAGCAGCACGAACGGCAGCATCTCGCCCTCGTCCGGGCCGTCGTCGAGCAGGAGGATCGCGCCGCCGATGAGGGCGGGGAAGAGTGCAGCGGGGGCGGTCAGGATGAGGCAGCCGCCGCCGGCCTGCCAGGTCGTGGCGAATGAACTGTCCGAAGTGGTCTGATCATCGGATGCCATACCGGGAGTATGGCTTACGTGTCAACGACTTCGGCCGCTGATCGGCGGCTGATCACCAGTGCGGTCAGCGGATGACGTAGAGCCGGTCCGACGGGTCGACCACGGCGCCCAGCACGACGCCGGGCACGAGCGCCGCGTCGTCGGGTTTGGTGGTGTCGGCTTCGAAGGTGACGAATCCCGGCCCGCTGACGCGTACGCGGAGCATCAGTCCGGGGTCCTCGCCGCCGAGGTGGTTCGCCACGGTCAGGATCTCCGCCGTCGCGGCGACACCGGCGGCCTCGAGTTGCCGGGCGTCGCGACGCGAGCGGTTGACGATGCGAAAGCCGAACACGCCGAAGCCGACGCCGACGATCGTCGTCAGCACGTCGCCGGCGAGCAGGCCCCAGAAGTCCTTAGTGGACAGATCGCCGCCCTTGGCCACGGTGAAGGCGAGCATGATCGGCCCGGGCAGGCAGATCGCCAGAAAGCACACCCGGCAAAGGAATGCGCCGACCGGGCCGATGCGACTCTCGGCCTCGCGGGGCGTACTCGTCATGGGAGCAATCTACTGCCTCCACTTGGCGATCAAGGAGTGCGAATGGTTCGATAGTGAACGGCTAGCTCATCGAATCCGGACGGGGAGGATTTATGACCAGGCGTACGCTCCTGCGCGTCGGCGTATCCGCAGCTCTGGCGCTGACATCCACGGTCGCGGTCAGGCCGGCGATCGCCCAGGCCGCCGCCACCAATCCAGTCGTCACCTGGGACGCCAACGCCCAGCAGGCCATCTGGGACGTGGCCCAGCAGCAGCCCAACGAGCAGGCCCGCAGCTTCGCGATGGTGCACGGGGCGGTCTACGACGCGGTGAACGCGATCGCGGGCAAGCCGTACCAGCCGTATCTGGTCGCGCCGGCCGCGAACGGCGCCGAATCCACCGACGCCGCGGTCGCTGCGGCGGCGTACCAGATGCTCGTGTCCTTGTTCCCGGCGCAGCAGGCCCGCCTGCAGGCGCAGTACGACGAAGCCCTGGCGGCGATCGCCGACGGTGCGGCCAAGCAGGGCGGCATCGCGGTCGGTACGCAGGCGGCGGCCGCGATGATCGCGGCGCGGCAGAACGACGGCGCGTTCGGCCCGCAGACCTGGGTGATCGGTACGCAGCCCGGGCAGTGGCGCCCGACGCCGCCCACCTACGCGTCGGCCGGGGCGTGGACCGGGCACGTCAAGCCGTTCCTGCTCCCCAGCGCATCGATGTTCCGCACGTCCGGCCCGCCCGCGCTCACCAGCGCTGCTTATGCTCGCGACCTCAACGAGGTGAAGCGGATCGGCGGGGTCAACAGCACGGTGCGCACCGCCGACCAGACCGAGGCCGCGATCTGGTGGCACGACCGGCATCTCGCCGAATGGGAGATCAAGCGGCAGATCGTGGTCAACCAGGGGCTGAGCCCGCTGCAGGCCGCGCGCATGTTCGCCATGGTCGACATGACCGAGGCCGACGCGCTGATCGCCTGCTACAACGAGAAGGAGTACTGGGGCTTCTGGCGGCCGGTGACCGCGGTCCAGCTCGCCGACACCGACGGCAACAAGGCGACCGCGGGCGACCCGAGCTGGATGCCGCTGCTGGTCACGCCGGCGTTCCCCGAGTACACGTCGGGCCACACCTGCTTCACCTCGGCGTCGATGACGACTTTGGCGTACTTCTTCCACCGCGACGACATCTCGTTCAGCGCCTACAGCCCGGCCGCGAACGCGACCCGGCACTACAGCAGCTTCTCGCAGGCGTTGGCCGAGGTCGTCGAGGCGCGCATCTGGGGCGGCGTCCACTTCCGCTCCGCCGACAACCAGGGCGTGCGGATCGGCCTGTCGGTGTTCGCGTACATGGCCGCCGGACCCTACTTCAAACCCCGCCGATAGCAGGCACGGGCGCTAGTCGTCCTTGGTCTCCGTGACGGTGGCGGTGCTGCCGTCGCAGGTCACGGAGACCAGGAACTCCTGGCCGCGACCGTGGCCGCCGCCGTCCTGCTTGAACTTCACCCAGGCCGTACGCGCGGGGCCGCGTTGCGACTCGTCGAGCCGGAAGCCCGTCTTCGGCGTGATCCCCTCGACGGACGCGAGACCGTTGCGGCAGGTCGCCCACAGGCTGCCGCCCGACCCGGTGAAATGCCGCCGGGCCGACGAAGCCGAGGGGGATGCCGTCGGGGAGGCGACGGCGGACGACGACGGGGATGAGCTGGGCTGCGCCGTCGGCGTGGTCTGCGCCAGCCGGTCCTCGACCTCCTGCCGCGACAACGGCCGGCCGGGGAACTCGTCGCCGAGTGAGCTGACCGCCGTGAAGCCGAGCACGGTCGCGGTGGCCACCGCAGTGACCCAACCGGCCGTGATGAGAAGCCCTCGCCGCATCGGCCCAGTATCCGGGTGCGAAGGATAACGGGAGGATAAGGGCGGCTCATGATGCCGCAAACGGGGGTCGCGGGCGTACGCGGTCGGCGGCTAGCGTGGCCGCGTGACGAAGGTCCTGCTGGTGGAGGACGACGCGACCATTCGCGTCGCGGTGGTGCGCGCGCTCGGGCAACGGGGCCATGCGGTGGCGACCGCGCCGGACGCGTTGACCGGGCTGCAACTGGCGGTGTCCGAGCGGCCGGAGATCGTGCTGCTCGACCTGGGGTTGCCGGATCTGGACGGCCGCGAGGCGCTGCGGATGCTGCGGGCGGTCAGCGCGGTGCCGGTCATCGTCGTCACCGCCGCCGGGGCGGAGAGCGACATGGTGCGCGCGCTGGACGCCGGGGCCGACGACTACATCGTCAAACCGTTCGGCGCGGACCAGCTCGACGCGAGGATCCGGGCGGTGCTGCGGCGGCTGGGCAGCGAAGCGGCGGCCGGGCCGATCGTCGTCGGCGGGCTCGTGGTCGACGCCCGGGCCCGGCAGGCCAGCGTCGACGGGCGGCGACTGGAGCTGACTCCGCGAGAGTTCGACCTGCTGCACTATCTGGCGCAGCGGCCAGACCAGGTGGTCAGCAAGGCGGACCTGCTGACCCACGTGTGGCAGATCCCCTACGCGCGGGCGGACAAGACGGTCGACGTGCACCTGTCCTGGCTGCGACGCAAGCTGGGGGAGACCGCGCTGGAACCCCGCTACCTGCACACCGTGCGGCGGGTCGGCGTACGGCTGTCCGCGCCGGAGGCGCTGGAGACACTGCCGGAGCAGGGGACGGCCGCGTGAGACTGCGGCAGGCCGCACTGCTGATAGCGGCGATGACCCTCGTGCTGGCTGCGCTGCTGCTGCCGTTGGCCCGGCTGGTGCAGGTGCTGGCGGCCGACCGGGCCCTGTCGGCCGCGGTCGACAAGGCTCGCAACCTGGAGTTCCTCGTCACCAGCGTCAGCCAGGACGACCTGGCCGCTGCCGTCGACCAGGCCAACGCCGACCTGCCGCGATATCCGGCCACCGTCTACCTGCCCGACGGCACGGTCCTCGGCTCGGCCCAGCCGCGTACGGCGGCGGTGGAACTGGCCGCACGCGGGTCCAGCCTCACCGCCGAAGGAGACGGCGGCTGGGAGGTCGTCGGCCCGGTCGCCGGCAGCGCGTACATCGGGATCGTGGTGGTCCGCGTGTTCGTCGGCGACGAAGAGCTGACCCGGGGCGTCGCCCGGACCTGGACCGTCCTCAGCGTACTGGGGGCGGGGGCGCTGCTGCTCGCCGTGCTCGCGGGGGACTGGCTCACCCGCGCGGCGGTCCGCCCGATCCGGGAACTGGCCGCGCTCTCGCACCAGCTCGCCTCCGGCCGGCTCGCGGCCCGCTCCCGCGTCCACGGCCCACCCGAGGTCCAGGCCGTCGCCGAAGGCCTCAACCATCTCGCCGGCCGCATCGAAGACCTGCTCCGCGCCGAGCGCGAGTCCGTCGCCGACATCTCTCACCAGTTGCGTACGCCGTTGACGGCCCTGCGCCTGGAAGTCGAGGCCACCCCGGGCACGGCTGCGATCGCCGAACACGTCGCGAGCCTGGAAGCCGCCGTCACCCGGGTCATCGAGCAGGCCCGCCGTTCCGGTGCACCGGTGGCCCCGGCGGCCTGCGACGCGGCCTTGATCGTCGCCGAGCGCGCCGAGTTCTGGGCGGCGCTGGCCGAGGACCAGGCCCGGCCGGTCACGACGGAGATCGCGGCCGGTCCGGTGCTGGTCGGCGTCGCCGAGGCGGATCTGCGTACGTGTGTGGATGTGTTGCTGGGCAACGTTTTCGCCCACACGCCGGACGGAGCCGCGTACGCCGTCACGCTGACCGGTGGGGGACAGCTGACCGTCGAGGACGCCGGACCCGGCTTCAGCTCCCCCGACGTACGCCGTGGTGAAAGCGGCGGCGGGTCGACCGGGCTCGGCCTGGACATCGCCCGGCGGACCGCCCAGTCCAGCGGCGGCGACCTGACCATCGGCCCGTCCCGGCTCGGCGGCGCCCGGGTCGTCGTCGATCTCGGCCCGCCCCGGCAACCATCCTTTGCCGTTCGTTAGCCGTCGCACTGCCCGCCCATAGGCGCCCTCCCGGCAAAGTCAGGTCCATCGAAACTGACGCTGACAAGGGAGGGCGTTGTGCGTACCAAATGGATTGTCGTGGCCGGGGTGACCGCCGGAGTGCTGGTCAGCGGAACCGCGGTGGCCGCCGCCACGGACCGGGTCGTGCCCACGGTCGCGAGCAGCCCGAGCGCGAGCCCGGCCGGCATCAGCCGGGCCGAGGCTGAGCGGATCGCACTGGCGAAGGTGCCGGGCGCGCGGGTCGTCGAGACCGAGCGGGACGTCGAGGGCGGCCGCGCGGTGTGGAACGTGCACCTGATCACCGCGAAGGGGGCGAAGGTCGAGGTCAAGGTCGATCTGAGCACCGGGGCGGCTCGGATCGACGACCGCCGCGAGACCGAGCCCGGCGACGACCGGGGTCGGGACGACTCTGGGACCGACGACCACGGTGGCCGGGATGATTCCGGGACCGACGACCACGGTGGCCGGGATGATTCTGGAACCGACGACCACGGTGGTCACGGCAACGACGACTCCGGTTCCGACGACCACGGCGGCCGAGGCCGTCACTGACTCCCCGCCGTTGTCGTGATCATCGCGCCAGCCATGTCGTCTCCGGCGGCGGAATGTCCGCCGAAACCGCTTGGCGGGCGCGATGATCACGCTGCTAGTGGGGACTCTGGTACGTGAACAGGCGGTCGAGGTGGTAGGTCAGAATCGCCTCGGCCGCCGCACCGTCGCGTTGACCGCCGAGCACGCTGGAACCGAGCCCGTTGGTGAGCGCGAGCAGCGCGGCGGCCACCGTCGGCGCCACCAGGTCCGGATCGACTTCGCCCTGCTCCTGCGCGGTCTGTAGTTGCCGGGTCAGGAATCGTTCGAGCGCGTCGGGATAGGTGCCGCCGTGCTCCGCGCCCAAGGCCGGCTCGGCGAGCACGAGCGTGTAGTAGGCGGCGTAGGTTCGCGTCAGCCGACGGCTCTCGTCGTCGGTGGGCAGGATCGCCAGCAGTGTGCCGTAGACCGTCGATTGTGGAGTCGGTGGCAGGCCCCGTGCGCGGATGTGCCGCTCGACCCGGGCCGACAGTTGCTCGCCCAGATAAACCATCGCGCCGAGCAACAGTTCGTTCTTGCTGTGGAAGTAGTACTGCACCAGCCGTAGCGACACGCCTGCCTCGGCGGCCACCTCCCGCATGCTCGCCGCCTGGAGACCTCGCGACGCCGCGATGCGCAGCAGTGCTTCACCGATCTCGCGACGGCGTACGTCGTGGTCCACCCGCTTCGGCATGCGGCCAGCTTACCTCATCGTGATACAGTCGTATCATCAAAAGCGAGGAGGCACCTCATGGGAACCAGCTCCTTCACCAGTGACCAGGCCCGCAGCACCTTCGCGCTCGCGTACGACGAGGCGATGCAACGCCTCTGGCCGGCCGGGTGGACCTCGATCGACATCACCACGGCGTACGGGCCGACGCGGGTCAACCGGTTCGGGCCGGCGGACGGCGTACCGGTTGTGTTGCTGCCGGGCGCGGCCGGGAACTCGCTGATGTGGTACCGATACGTCGCCGACCTCGGCCGCGACTACCAGGTGCTCGCGGTGGACCCGGTGGGCGAGCCGGGCGGATCGCGGCAGGACAAGCCGATCGACAACGCCGACGACCTCACCGAATGGCTCGGCGAAGTGTTCACCGGGCTGGGCGTCGCCCAGGCGCACCTGATCGGCTGCTCCTACGGCGGCTGGACCGCGATGCAGTACGCACTACGCCACCCCGATCGCGTCGCGACGATGACGCTGCTGGATCCGGCCGGCTTCGGGAAGGTCGGCGGGCGCTTCCTCGCCTGGGTCATCCTCGGCGGACTCGCCGGGCTCGCTCCTCGGGGCGTACGCCACCGGGCCGCCCGGTGGCTGCGCAACGCCACCCTGTTGGACGACGACCTCATGGGGATGGCTCGCGTCTCGATGAGCTTCCGGCGACGGCTGCCCGTCCCGCCCTCGTTGACCGACGACGAGCTGCGTACCTCGTCGACGCCCGCACTGGTGTTGTTGGGTGCGAACAGCCAGCTCTACGACGCTGCTTCCGTTGCTCAGCGGTTGCGTACGGTCGGCTCTTTCCACGTGGACGTGGTGCCGGATGCGGGGCACGACCTGCCGGTCAGCTGCCCGTCGCTGGTCGTCGAGCGGGCGCTCGCCTTCATGGCGCCCTCCACCACGCTTCTTTCGTGAACGTTGCGCCAGCCATGTCGTTTCCGGCGGCAAGATGTCCGCCGAAACCGCGTGGCTGGCGCAATGATCACCCTCTTGTTTGGTCAGCGGCGTTGCTTTGCGCGGGCGCGGCCGTAGTCGGCCAGGGCGTGGAAGGCGGCCTTGGGCTCCCACGGCATTCCTGGATAGACGGTCCCGGTACGCCCAGCCGGAAGGACCTTCACGATCCCGAAGCTGCCGAGGTCGAAGTCTCGTTCGGGATCGTCGGACGTGGGCAGATGCCGGGACGCGAAGGTGTAGACGAACGCGGTGTCCACCCCGCCGGCGTCGTAGATATCCAAAAGCTCACGCACGTACGCCGCCTGCTCGGGTTCGTTGCGTTCCACGACCTCGGTGAGCCGGACCGCCTGCGCGGTGCGCTCGTCGTAACCGATGATCTCCCCACGGCTGCCCCGATCCGCCGCACCGGTGAAGGGCGCGCAGCCGAACTCGGTGACGGCGAACGGCTTGCCCTGCGCGGTCATCCTGGCAAGGTTCGCGGGCAGGTCTGCCGCGTTGCTCGCGTCGCGGTAGGCGGCGTCGGTGGCGATGAAGTCGAACGGGGTCCAGTCCACTCCTTCCATAGGGAGCGATGCGTACCCTATGGGGCCGCCGAACCGCTGGCGGGCGCCGGCTGCGGCCTGGGCCAGCAGCGCGTTGACGTCTCGCTGAAGGCCGGGGAGGATCTCGCGGATCCGCGTGGGGTCGGTGAGGGCGGCGGCTCGCTCGGTCAGGGTGTCGCCGGGCAGGAACCCGATCGTCATGATGCTGATCTCCGAGCCGGTGAGGAACCGGATGTTCGCCCCCTCCAGCCGAATCCGCTCGGCCCGCTCGGCGGCATCCAGCAGGAATTCCAGCAACTGGCTGGTAGTCAGGTCGTTGGTGAACGGGCAGTACCAGACTTCGAGCCCGGCTGCGGCCGCGTGCCGGGCGGCGATCTCCAGACGGTCGGCGACTCCGCCGGTGACGCGTACGGCGTCGGCGTGCAACTCCTCGCGGATGATCCGCATGTCCTCGGCGACGATGTCGGGGTCGAAGGGTTCGTGCGTGGTACTGCCGAGATTGGTGAAGCCGGTGTCGTAGGTGACGCCCCAGGCGCGCATGACTGCCTCCTTTAAGGTACTCGCAGTACCGTACACCAAATAGCGTACGATGCGTACCGTGGCGGAGGGGCAGCGGCGGCGCGGCGCGGAACTGGAGCAGGCGATCCTGCGGGCAGCCGCAGAGGAACTCGAGACCTCGGGCTACGCCGGCATGACCATGGACAAGGTCGCCCAGCGCGCGGGCACCAACAAGAACGCGATCTACCGCCGCTGGCCACAACGTGCCGCGCTGGGCATCGCCGCGTACAAGTTCCTGGCCGATGCCCGCACGCCCGCGCCCGACACGGGCAGCCTCCGCGGTGACGCGCTCGAACTGTTGAGACAGGCCAACGCGACCTGGTCGTCACCGCGCGGCGCGATCCTGCGCGACCTCCTGGCCGCCGCCGCGGACGAGCCCGCTCTGCTTGACCTGCTTCGCGAGCAAGCCGGCGGCGGCGCGATGAACGCGGCCTGGTTCACCAGCCTGAGTCGCGCGGTGGCGCGCGGCGAAGCGCCTCCCGAGGCGGTCCAGCCTCGCGTGGCGGCGCTGCCGATGATGCTGCTTCGCGGCGAGTACGCGCTGCGAGGCGTCCCGTCGGTGTCGGACGAGACGCTGGTCGAGATCGTGGACGAGATCTTCCTGCCCCTGGTACGCGGGCGAGGCGTGGCCGCCTAAACCACCGACGGGGCGTCGCGATCTCCGGACGGCTACGCACGTTTCCGCGTCGCCGATGGGTGCCCGCTTTACCGGAGATCACGCGTCGGCCCTTCAGGCCCAGGCCATCGACACGAGGCTGCGCCGTAGCCTGAGAAGCGGAGCTGAACGGGCCGTGTCGTCCTGCGACACGGCCCGTTCGTCAGCGGACCTCGTCGAAGGCGAAGCTGCTGCTGGTCGACCCCATCGTGATCTTCAGGGTGACGTAGCCCGGCTTGCCGTCCTTGGCGTGCTCGCCCCAGTACTGGCAGGTGTAGCCGGTGTCGGCACGGAACTCGACCACCTTCACGGCTGGGATCTCGTCGCATGCGAGCTTGCTGGCGTCGGTACGCCCGGAGTCGCTGCCGTACCGCTCGTTCATGAGGTTGTAGATGACCTTGGCGACGAGGACGCCCTTCGTAGGCTTCTTCGTGTACGAGAAGACCATGCTGCCTTCGGTGTAGCGGTCGCTGATCTTCACCTCGTAAGGGATGTCGATGCCCTGATAGGTCACCGTGCACTGGCTGGTCGCACCGGCCCGCATGGTGATGCCGTCAGCGCAGTTCGCGCTCGTCGTGCCGAGCACGCGGACGGTCGCCAGGACGTCCTCCCGTAGGGCGTGCTCAATCTTGTCCTTGACCGGAGCGTTCACCGCCGGGGCAGGCTTGATCCGCAGGACGTCCCCGTCGCCTCTCCCGACGACATCCGCCTGAGGTCCGCTGATGCTCACCGGCAACGTCTTCGCGTCATCCCCGGCGTCACCGGCCACGGAATCGGCAGAACTCTTCAGGGCACCACAGCCGGCCGCCAGCAATCCGGCCAGCACTACACAGAAGACAGACTTGGTTTTTCGCATGGCCGTGGACTGTAGCGAGCCCGCTTCATCGCACTGGTCCTGGCCAAAGCGGTTGATTGTGGATCTGACCTGCGGAAACGATGCCGGGAGTCGGCTTGTGATCGGCGCTCCGCAGCGGCGTGCTGTGCGTGTTTGTTCTCACTCAGTAGCCGATGCCTTAGCTGCCAACGCTTTGCGCGAGGCCGCGAATTTTCGCGGTTTCGTTGGGTTGCCCCGGCCGTCGGCAATTCAGAGACGACGGTGATCCGGCGAGCCGCGCGAGGCGCGGCCCGCCGGTTCCATGCGATGCGATCAGACGCAGGTGTTGCCGGCGTACCGGCAGTAGTAGCTGCTGTCGACGCAGTTGGAGCTGCAGGTGTAGTAGCGGCGGTACGCGGCTGCTCCAGAGCAGTAGCAGTGCGCGCCCCACCAGTGCGAGCCCGGGTCGCAGGCGCACGGACCCGCCTCGGCCTTGACCTTGGGCACGATCCTGGTCAGCAGGCGATCAGCGACGGTGTTGAGCAGTGTCACCGGTCTCTCCCCTCCCTCAGCGGAATGATTCGCACCGACGGTAGGCAAGCGGGATACAGTCGGGCGCACATCGCCGGCACATCCTGCGCGTGACCTCCCGTTCGAAGTTGATCGTTGTTACGATGTCGCTCTGCACCGGGAGGATCGATCCGATCTGGAGCACGTGTGGCGCACATATTCAGCCTGCTGGGCCCACTCTCCATCCGCCATGACGGCGGCGCCGTCACGGTCGCCGCTGCCAAGCCTCGTGCGTTGCTCGCCTACCTGCTGCTGGAAGCGAACCGGCAGGTGCCGACCGAGCGACTCGTCACCGAGCTGTGGGGCGAGTCGCCGCCGAGGTCGGCTACCGCGAATCTGCGCACCTACATCGCCGGTCTGCGGTCCCGGGTCGAGCCGCAGGGTGCCGAGATCGAGACCGTCCGGGATGGCTACCTGTTGCGCTGCGACACCGACGCGTGCGACGTGGGGGAGTTCCGGCGGGCCGTCAGCGACGGTCGGCGCGCCCGAGCCGCCGACGACCTGCCTGCCGCTCTGTCGAAACTCGATCAGGCCATCGGCATGTGGCGTGGGCGTGCGCTGGAGGATGTCCCGCTCGGACCACGGCTGGCCTGGCATGCGGAGCGGCTTGAGGCCGAACGTGTCGAGTCGTTCGAGGACTCGATGCAGCTGCGCCTGGATCTCGGCCGCCATGCGGAGGTGCTCACTGCGATACGGCGGCACGTTCAGGTCTATCCGCTCCGCGAACAGGCCCACGCTCTGCTGATGCTCGCGGCGTACCGGTCGGGGGACGTCGCGGGCGCGCTGAAGTCGTTCCTGGCAGCTCGTTCTGTGCTGCGCGAGCAGTTGGGTATCGAACCCGGCCCGGAGCTGTCCGCTCTGCATCAGGCGATCCTGCGTCGAGACCGTGACCTGGCGGCGCCGCCCGTGGCGAGCGGACGCCGCGAGGCGTCGCCGCGTGAGCTGACGCCGCCGCGGCAACTGCCCGTGGCGCCGGGGACCTTCGTCGGCCGCCGCCAGGAGATCGCGACCGCGTTGCGGCTGGCGCGAGCGGTGCCGGCAGCGGGGCGGCCGAGGTTGCTGGCGATCTCCGGCCGGGCCGGAGTCGGCAAGTCGGCCTTGGCCCGCCATGTCGCGCATGAGCTGGCCGGCGATTTCCCCGACGGGCAGCTCTATCTCAATCTGCAGGGGGCGAATCCGGATCTGCCACCGCTCCCGGGCATGGTCGCCGTCCACCGCCTGCTGCAGGGGCTCGGCGTTCCGGCCGGGAACATCCCGTCAGCACCGGCGGAAGCTGAGGCGCTGCTCCGGTCGACGGTCGCCGACCGCGCCCTGATGATCGTGCTGGACGACGCGGCCTACGCGCATCAGGTGGCGCCGCTTGTGCCGGCGGCACCCGGTTGTCTCGTCCTGATCACCAGCCGGGCGATGCCGATCGAGCTTGATGGTGCGGCGCACATCCGGCTCTCGCCGTTGGACCCCGAATGCTCGGCTCAATTGCTGAGCGAGATCACCGGCGCGGAGCGGGTCGACGCGGACATGACGTCGGCCCGAGCTGTCGCGGATCTGTGTGAGCATCTGCCGTTGGCGCTGCGCGTGACCGGTGCCCGGCTGGCCGCTCAGCCGCACCGGACCCTGGCCGATCTCAGCGTCCGGCTCGCCGACGAGCATCATCGCCTGGATCTGCTCGAGCTGGGCGACGCAGGGGTGCGTTCGTCGCTTCGGGTCACACTCGACCAGCTGCGCACGTCAGGCGATCCGCTGGACACCGCCGCCGCGATCGCGTTCACCCGGCTCAGCGCGGCGCACCTGGCCACCTTCTCCGATGTGCTGGTGGCACGGGAACTCGGGCTCGACTCGGTCGCCGCCGAGGGCGTGGTGGATCGGCTGGTCACCTTGCACCTGCTGGAGTCGGCCGGCGCGGGCCGGTTCCGAATCCTGGACCTGTTGCGGCTGGTCGGCGCCGAGGCATGCGCGGACGGTGACGCGGTCATGGCCCGGATCTACGGCTTCTACGCCGCGACGGCCTGGCACGCGGTGCATCTGTTGCGGCCCGGCATCCCGTCGCCCCGTACGCCGCTGGACAGCGGTGTACGGCCGGAAGACTCGGACGCCGCGGCGGCCTGGCTGAGCGCGGAGATGTTCACGATTCTGGGCATCGCCCGGCGGTGCGCCGATCGGCCGGACTTGGCCCACATCACCGTGGATCTGGTGCACTGTCTCACCAACTACCTCCCGTCGCGAGGGCACTGGGCTGTCCTGGCCGACCTGTCGGATGCCGGCTTGATCGCAGCGGAGGCCCTCGGCGACGCACGCGCCCAGGGGCTGGCGCTCTCGGCGTTGGCTTCCGTCGACCGCTCTCGGGGCGACTTCGAGCTCGCGCTGAACCGGCTGGTGCAGTCCTACGGGATCTACGTCGAGGTGGGCTATCGGCCGGGAACTGCGGCCACACTCGACTGGCTGGCGCTCGTACTGTCGAATCTGGGACAGCCGCGGGCGGCGATCGGCTGCCTACGCAGGAGCCTGCGCATCCATCTCGACCTCGGCCGGACCGCGCAGGCGGCGACGACGCTGCACAACATGGCCGAGGCGTACGCCCAACTGGGCCGCTATCCGTCTGCGGAACGGCTGCTGCGTCGCAGTCTGCCGATGCGCCGGAACGCGTCGGACGTCCTCGGCGAGGCCTGCACGACCGTGGTGACCGGCGTCGTCCGGGCCCTGCGGGGTGACCTGCGAGACGCGGCGGCATGGTTGGACGCGGGCCTGGAACAGGCCACCAGCAGCGGCTACTCAGAGATGGAGTGGGAGGCCGCCATCACCCGAGCCTGGGTACGCCTGGCTGCCGGTGATCCGTCCGGGATCGACGACTGCAAACGGGCGACCGACGTCGCCCACCGACTCGGTGATCGTTACCGGGCGACGCTGGTGGACGCGGTGTACAGCGAGACCGTTCCGGGCATCGTCCGCGCCTACCGGGGTCCGCGGTCGTTCCTGGTGGAAAGGCTGATCCTGGGCGCGGATCCGTCGGCCACCGGTGGGCGGGATCGGATCGCGACGCCGAGCACGTGGCCGACTGGAATGAAACCGACCGATCGTGAGTCGTAACCGCGGATCGGCGAGTCGCCGAGGATGACCACCGTGCCCGCCGGGACGATGGCGTCGTCCGCATGCCCCGCCAGGATGGCGGTGGATTCCCGCATCGCCGCCGGCAGCGGATCTCCGGCCACCGCCGCCACCCGCTTGATCAGCCAGCGCTGCTCGGCCTGGTCGGGGTCAGCCGCCGCTGGTGGACGCTGCACCACCACGACGTCGCCCACGCGCAGAACGCGGTGAGATCGCCGGATCACGATGACCTCACCAGGGGCATAGGTGGGGCTCATCGACATGCCCTCCACCCGTACGGAGACATAGCGCCGGCGCAGCACGGCGACCACGGCCGCGCTGAGCGTCACGGCTGTCAGCAGCGCTGCCGCGTACGGATTCATGTGCTGGTGCCGATCATGTCGGCCGGCTCGCCGTCGGCGAATCCTTGGGCCTGGAGCCGGAACAAGTGAGCGTAGTGCCCGTCGTGCGCCATCAGCTCGGCGTGCGAGCCCTGCTCGGCGACGACGCCGTCGGCGAGCACTGCGACGAGGTCAGCGCCGCGGAGAGCGTTGAGACGATGCGTGATCAGCAGGCTCGCTCGTCCGGCGCGCAGGCGCTGGAGGCGCTCGTGGATGGCGTGTTCCGCCTCGGCGTCCAGGCCGGAGCTGGGCTCGTCGAGGATGAGCAGGTCACGGTCGCCGCGCATGAGCGCGCGGGCCAGCGCCACGCGTTGCCACTGCCCGCCGGACAACACGACGCCGGTCGCCGGATCGTCCCGGTCGGATTCCGAGGTGAAGATCCGGGTGAGCAGCGTGTCATATCCGCGCGGCAGGCGGTCGAGCGCATCGTGCACACCCGCGGATGCGGCGGCGCGCTGAATGCGTGGGCGGTCCGCGATCGCCGCGACGTCACCGAGCCCGATGTTCTCCGCCGCCGACAACTCGTAACAGGTGAAGTCCTGGAACACGGCGGCGAGCCGAGCCCGCAGGCCGTCGACCGGCAGGTCGCGCAGGTCGACACCGTCCCACAGGATCCGGCCGCGTACGGGATCGTAGAACCGGCACAGCAACTTGACGACCGTGCTCTTGCCCGCTCCGTTGAGCCCGACAAGTCCGGTCGAACGCCCTGCCGGGAGCGTCAACCTCAGTCCCTTCAGCACCCACGGCTGCTCCTCGCCGTAGCGGAACCACACGTCCTCGAACACGATGCCGTCGCCCAACGGCGGAACCGGGCGAACCACCGGTGCGACTGCCAGATCCGGTTCCGCCTCCACCACCTCGCGGTAGTGGCCGAACAACATCAGCGCGCCGTGCCCAGCGCCGAGCCCGCCGATCACGGACCCCAAGCCGCCCTGCACCCCGGCGACGGCCGCGACGAACAAGGTGAAGTCACCGATGGTCAGGTTGCCCGACCGCGCGGCGAGAATCGCCCACACCGTGCCCGCGCCACCGGCGAGCGCACCGACCAGGGCGACAGTGGTGTGGCTGCGCAGCTCCCGGCGGTCCATCGCGCGGTTGTGCGCGTTGATGCCACTCAACTCGGCGGTCATCCGGGAGCGAAACAGTGGGCCGAGACCCAGCAGGCGTACCTCCTTGGCCACGGTCAGACTGGTGAGCAGGTTCGCGAAGAAGAACTCCCGCCGAATCGGCTGCCCGAGATCGAACGCGAGCCGGCTGCGCGCACGGCTCAGCCGTAGCTCCGCCAGCAGGGTCGGCACCGTGGCGACCACCATGATCAGCAGTGCCCAGGGGCTGATCGCGCTCAGCGTGGCGACGAACCCCGCAGTCACCAGAAGTCCCTGGACGACGGTCAGAAGTCCGCCCAGCACCTGGCTGGGGCCGCTCGGACCGGCATCGGCCGCCAGCTGCAGCCGGTCATGGAAACCCGGATCCTCCAGCCGGCCGAGCCCTGTCAGTCGTTCCACCGCCCCGAAGAGGCGGTCGCGGGCGAGCAAGGCGACCCGGCGCCCGAGCTCAGCGTCGGTGTACTGCATGACGCGGGGCAGCAAAGCCAGGAGGATGCCGCAGACCGCCAGGCCTACTGCCGGCGGGACCATGGATGTCGCCGTGCCCGCTGGTCTCGCGAGGGCGTCCACCACCGTCTTCGTCAGCCAGGCTGCAGCCAGGGGCACCACCGACGCCACCCCGGCAAGGGCCAGCCGCAGCAGGACGGCATGGGGAGCCGCACGCCAGGCGACCGCGGCCGCAGCCGGCAGGTGCCGCACCGGGGCCGGCTGACCCGGCACCGTCTGGCTCACACCGGCTCCGGCAGTGGAACACCCCGCAGATCGAAGCCGCTGAACACGACCAGCGACGAGTCGAGCATCGCGAAGGCGGGATATCCCTCCACGCCGAAGGCCTGGCCCAGCGGACCCCGATCCGGCTCGGCGACGACCCGCGCCACCCCGGTCAGCTTGGCGCGCAGATCCGCAGTCTCCGCGAGATCGCCGACAGCCACGGCCACGACCTGGTCGGCACCGCCGGGCATCCGGGCGGCGAGCGCCGCGAACTCCGGCAGACGCTCGGCGCACGCCGGGCAGCTGGGCGTGAAGAAGCCGATGAGGGTCGAACGGCCCTCCCGGCCGACGGCCACCTGCTCTCCGTCGGCGGTCGTGGCCGTCAGCGCCGGCAGCGCCGTGCCTGCCGGATGCATCACCGCACTGGAGCCCGACTGGCTGGTCAGCTTGGTCAGCATCTCGGTGTGTTCGCGCAGCCGGCGGATGACACCGAAGTTGAGCAGCAGGCTGAACACGCACAGGACGGCGGTGATCACGACGGCGACGGCGAGCAGCGTCATCGAATCTCCTCCAGGTGACGATGGATGCCGCGACGGGCATCGGACGGAAGAGGTGGACCTCGAATTGCGCCCATGACGTTAGGCATCGGGCGTACAGCGGCTGCACATTGCGCGCACATCGATCCACTGGGCACATCCAGCCGTCGCCGAAAAGAAGACGAGGTCAGAAGGCCTGTGTGCGGCGCTCGGATGAGGAAGGCAACCGGCGTGGAGCGAGTTAATCGCACACCGGGAAGATCTAGTTGATCGTTACATCTTTACGTATACGAAGATCGAATTTACGGTGAGGGGCATTCCCTCGAGCGGCCATCGACACTTCCACAGTCGGCTGCTGGTCCCGCACCGGAGGTTCGAGACATGCGCGTCGCCCGAAGCTGGTTCACCAGAGCGGCGCTGCCGCTGCTCGCCATCACCCTGGTCGGCGCGCCGGCACCGGTCGCCGCCATGGCGTCACCGTCCGCGTCGCCGGCGGCATCGGGGGCAGCGACGTCCACTCAGCCCGCCGGGGTGCTCGACCTGCTGAGCGGGCTCCCGGTCGAGGCGACGGACTTCGGCGCGGAGCCGACCGCCAAGGGCACCCAGCCGCCGAGCGGTGTGGCACCCGAGGTGCGCGCGGCGCTGGCCGGTGGCGGCACGGCCAACGTCATCATCCGGTTGCGAGCGCAGCCAGACCTGACGGCGATCACGCGGCGGGCGGCGGACGAGGGCCGGACGGCAGCCGGCACCAAGCGCCAGCAGCTGACCGTGGCCAGCACGTATCTCGGCCGGCAGGCGGTGGAACGGCAAGTCGCCGACGCGGCCCAAAGCGCACGAGCGCGCACCGTACGCGACGGCATGCGGCAGACCGCCGACGCCTCCCAGCCGGCAGTACGCGGGCTGCTCGCCAGCCAAGAACAGGCGGGCCACGTTCGCGCCGTCAAGCCGTACTGGATCTTCAACGGCTTCGCCGCCACCGTCGACCAGCAGGCGCTCGACGCGCTCGCCGGCCATCCCGACGTCGCGAGCATCACTCCCGACGTCGAGATCCGGCAGGAGGAGCCCATTGAACCGGCGTCTGGTGAACCGCTGCTGCCGACCTGGAGCCTCGAGTCGATCAACGCACCGGAAACCTGGGGCGAGTACGGCGTACGCGGCAACGGCGTCGTCGTGGGCATCATGGACGGTGGCGCGGACGGCGGCCACCCGGCGCTGCACGACTCGTGGCGCGGTGTCACCGGCGATCCGGCGGCGAGCTGGTATGTGCCGACCGGAGAGAACTATCCGACGCCCGGCGACGGCGGCGGCCACGGCACCCACGTCACCGGCAGCATCGTCGGCTCCGCACCTGGCGAGCTGACGGGCGTGGCGCCTGGCGCGCAGTGGATCGCCGCGAAGATCTTCCGGGACTCCGGCAGCACGACCGAATCGATCATCCACGACGCGTTCCAGTGGATGATGGCTCCCGGTGGCGACCCGTCCGCAGCGCCCGACGTCGTCAACAACTCCTGGGGCGCCGACGCGCCGAACGCCACGACGTTCTGGAACGACCTGCTCGCCTGGGAGGCCGCCGGAATCGTCGCGGTCTTCGCCAACGGCAACAACGGCCCCGGGCCGGGCACCGTCGGGTCGCCCGGCAGCTATCCGCACGTCATCGGCATCGGCGCGACCGACCAGCAGGACCGCATCGCCGGGTTCTCCAGTCGCGGACCGGTCACCTGGGACGGCGTCACCCACATCAAGCCCGACGTCAGCGCACCCGGCCACCTGATCCGCTCGACCTGGCCACGCCAGCTGAGCGCGTCCGGGTACAACACGATCTCGGGCACCTCGATGGCCACGCCCCACGCCACCGGCGTCGTCGCCCTCATGCTCTCGGCCAATCCGGAGCTGACCGTCGCCGAGGTGCGCCAGATCCTCACGGGCACGGCGAGAGTCGAGTCGCACATGGGCGCGGTGCCCAACAACGCCTACGGCACGGGGATCATCGACGCGTACGCCGCCGTCACCCGGGCCGCGTACTCCGGCACCGTCACCGGCCGGGTGACCGGGCCGGACGGCAAACCGCGAGCGGCCACGGTCACCATCGCGGGGACCTCGACGACCGCCGACCCGCAGACCGGGGCGTACTCGCTGGTGGCACCGGCCGGCGCGCAGGACGTCACGGTCAGCGCGTACGGGTTCGTCACCCACCACGGCAAGGTCGCCGTCACCATCGGTCAGTCGCTGACGCACGACGTGTCCCTCGCCGTCGCGCCCGACCGTAAGGTCGTCGGTACGGTCACCGGCCCGTCCGGTGCGGTCCGGGGCGCCCGGATCACCGTCAGCGGCACCCCGCTCGACGTCGCGACGACGGACGCCGATGGACGGTTCGAGCTGAGGATCGCCGAGGGCGTCTACACGCTGCGGGTCGCCGCGGCCGGGTTCAAACCCGCCACCATCGAGACCACTGTAGACGGTGACGAGAGCGTCCGATTCACCGTGGAGGCCTTGAACCAGCCGACCGCGGCGGGCTGGGCGCAGTACCAGAACAACCCGAGCCGGGCCGGCCTGTCCGGTGATCGGATCGCGGGCCGCACTCTGCAGCCGGCCTGGAACGCGGCCACGGGCAGCTCGGTGGTCTTCGCCAGTCCGGTCATCGCCGACGGCCGGGTGTTCCTCGGCTCCGACGCCGGGCGGCTGACCGCGCGCGACGTCGCAACAGGGCGACAGCTGTGGGCCTTCCAGACCGGTCAGGCATTGCGGGGCAGCCCGGCGGTCGCGGACGGACTGGTGTTCACCGGCGGGGGGTTGAGCGGCGGCATCTATGCCCTCGACATCACTACCGGCAAGGTGCGCTGGCAGGTGCCCACCCCGGATCGCTTGACCGTCTACACCGCGCCTTCGGTCGTGAACGGCGTCCTGTACGCCGCGACCGGGCCGACGCAAGGACGCGCGGACACGGTGTTCGCGCTCGACGCCGCCACCGGCCGGCAGCTCTGGGCCACCGACGTCGGCACGTCGGTCTTCGCCGGCCCAGCCGTCGGCAACGGCCTGGTCATCGTCGGCAACGCCGACGACGGCCAACTCATCGCGCTCGACGCGGCCACCGGAACTCGCAAGTGGACCTACACCCGCACCGGCGACTACTTCATCGGCGGGGCGAGCATCGTCGGCGGCACTGTCTACGTCACGACGACCGACGGCAACAGCGGCGGCAGCATGCTCGCCCTCGACGCCGCCAGCGGCGCGCTGCGCTGGGAGAACAACACGCACGGCGACGGTCAGGGCAGCACCCCGGCCGTCTACGGCGACCTCGTCATCGCCGGGTCGCACGGGCTCGGCTTCGTCGCCGCCTACGACGCAGCGACCGGCAAAGCGGTGTGGCACTACGGGCTCAACGGTGCGGTCAGCGCGTCGGTGCTCGTCAGCGACGACGGCTACGTGATCGGCGGCGCCCAGCTGGATCGGCGGATCTGGGCGCTCGACGCGGCCACCGGGGACCTGGTCTGGCAGGCCACCACCGGCGCGAACGTGACCGCCTCCCCGGCGTACGCCCAGGGATTGCTGGTCACCGCGGACGTCGACGGGAAGGTCTACGCGTACCACCCGACCGGCAAGATCACCGGAACCGTCACCGGGCCGTCCGGCCCGATCGCCGCTACCGTGCGCGTACAGGAGACCGGTGCGCAGGTCGCCACGGATCCGGCCACCGGCCGGTTCGAGCTGACCCATCAGCCCGGGCGGGTCACGGTCGCCGTCACTGCGTACGGCCTGGCCGGTCAGACCCGCGAGATCGACGTGGTCGCCGGCGAGACCAGCACGCTGGACGCCGCTCTGGCCTCCGTCGGCACCGGCGCGATCCACGGTGTGGTGCGCGACGAGGCCGGGGCGCCCCTGCCCGGCGCTACCGTCACCTTGGAGTCCACCCCGGTCGGCCCGGCCACCAGCGGTGCTGCGGGCGAGTTCACGTTCGCGGACGTGGCGGCCGGCACGTATCGCGTCACGATCGCGCGCACAGGCTACGCGCCGCAGTCGCGGTCCGTGACCGTCGTGGCCGGCGAGACCGTCGCGGTCGACACCACCCTGAAACGGTATGACCTGGCGGTCGTCGGCGACTACGAGGGGCGCATCGCCGCCGAGCTCACCGCCCTCGGGTACTCCGTCCAACCGGCGACCTACGCCGAGGTGACCGCCCGGCCAGGTGATTTCCGCGCGGTCGTGGCCAACGGCACGAGCGGCAGCGATCCCGGACCAGACGCGTTCCGGGCCTTCCTCACCGCGACGGACGCGGCGGGCACCAGTGTGGTCTTCCTCGACCAGTGGTCGCTGGGCTACGGAGCGATCAACCAGTTGAGCAAGCACACCGGCGATCCGCAGGGACTGCCGGGCGACCTCAACACCACCGGGCGCATCTCCGTCGTCGCCACGACCGCGCACCCGCTGACCGCGGGCCTCACTCCCGGCGCGCGCACCGAGATCCTCGCGCCGCGCGGCGCGTGGTCGGCCTTCACCGGCTACTCCGGCACCACGGTCGCCACCCTGAACACCGACGAATCCGGCGACGTAGGCAGCGCCATCGCCTTCGACCCGCGCGGCACCGAAAGCACCCACGTGCTGCTCGGATCGCTGGCCGCCGCGGCCAGTTGGGGGGTCCCGTCCGACGACTGGCTGCCCGCCGCGCGCACCATCCTCAAGAATGCCATCGGGTGCGCCATCGACGCGCGCTACGGCGCTGTCGAGGGCACGGTCACCGATCCGTCGGGTACGCCGCTGGCGGGAGTGACGGTGGCGGTGCCCGCGACGGGTGAGCGGACCACGACGGCCGCCGACGGCACCTACCGGCTGCTCGTCACCCCCGGCACGCCGACGCTGCGGTTCACCCGGGTGGGCAGCACACCGTTCGAGCAGACGATCACGGTGACGGCGGGCGACTTGGTCACCGTCAACCCCACCCTGGCGGTCTCGGGCGCCGGCGGCGTACGCGGCATCGTCACCAGCGGACGCGACGGCTCACCGGTGAACGGCGCGTCCATTGTGGTCGAGGGCACCGATCTCGCCGCGACCTCAGCCGCCGACGGCGCGTTTGCCATCGACCTGCCGGCCGGCACGTACCAGGTCCGGACGAGCGCAGCCGGTCACCTGAGCACGACGGCCACGGTCGAGGTCCGGGCCGGTGCCGAAACGGTGTCGAATGTAGAGCTGGCTGCGGCGCCCCGGGTCGCGGTGCTGGGCGACTACTCCGGCGACAGCGTCGTCGCCCTGATGCGCGCCAACGAGATCGCCGCGGAGCCGATCGACTGGACCGACGCCGGGCGGCTGCCGCAGTTCGACGTCGTGGTCTTCAACGACCCGACCGACCCCGGCGCGACCGTGTTCACCGGCTTCCTCGCGGCCATGGACGCCGCCTCGGTGAGCGGAATCTTCCCCGACGACCGGTACTCCGGCGACGGCGGTGCGCGCCTGCTGCGCAAGTACCTGGCCGATCCGAGCGGAACGCTGCCCGTCAGCGGCGAAGGCATCATCTCGTACGCGCCGACCGTCGCCGGGCATCCGCTGTTCGCCGGTCTGCCCGAGCGGCCGGAGATCTTCCGCGCCGGCCGGACCGCCGCGGCGATCGTGGGTTACTCCGGTACGCCGCTGGCCGACGTGCACTCCGAGACGGGCGGCCGGCGCGGGGTCGCCGCCGCGTACTCGGTGCGTACCACCGGCAGCGTGCACCTGGTGCTCGGCGGCTTCGCCGGTACGACGCTGCAAGGGCCGAAGGACGACTGGACGCCCGACGGCGTCAAGCTCTACCTCAACGCGATCCGGTGGACCGCCGCACCGGGGCTGGCGGGCGCGACCGGCCGGGTCGTCGGTGTCGACGCCGCAGCACTGCCGGCGACCGTCGAACTCGTCGGCGGCACGCGCCGGGTGACGACCGACGCCGCCGGTGAATACACGTTCCCGCTGGAACCCGGCACACACCGACTGCGGTTCAGCTCCTTCGGCTACACCCCGGTCGAGCGTGAGGTGACCGTCGAGCGCAACGGAACCGCCAGGGTGGACGTCGAGATGCAGCCGGGGACCGTCGGCGGCATCGCCGGGACGATCACCGCGCTGACCGACATCGAAGCCAGCGGCCAGCAGGCGAGCACCGCCGGGCCGGTCGACGGCGCGACGATCGCCCTGCTGGGCACCACCGCGCACACCGTCACCGACAGCACGGGGCACTACCGGCTGCCGCTGGTCGAACCCGGGTCATACGAGCTGGAGGTGGCCTCAGACGGATACGTCCGCACCCGGATACCGGTGACCGTGACCGCCGGCGGTGAGACCAGCGCCGACGCCGCATTGCGCCCGTCGCCGGTCGTCGGCGTCCTCGACGACTTCGAGGGCCGGCTTGCTGCATACCTCGCGTACTGGGGCTACGAACCGCGTCCCGTCGGATGGACCGACACGGCGGCACTCGGCGACCTCGACCTGCTCATCGGCAACATGGCGACCTACTCCGGGACCGACCCGGGCGCGGCGGGCTGGGCCGCCTTCGACGACGCGCTCAACCGCTCGGGCGTACCGGCCTTGTGGCTGGACCAACTGGGGCGCGGATCGTTCCGCTACCTGAAGGCGTACGACCGGGATCCTGGTGTGGAGGGTGAGGGCCGTAACGACGGGACGGTGACCGCGCACGCGACCGTGACCGGCCACCCGCTGCTCGCGGGCCTGCCGGCGTCGTTCGAGCTGGTGCCGCCGAACAAGGAGTACTCGTGGTTCGGTGAGTTCAGCGGGACCACGATCGCGACCGTGACCTCAGACGACCCGGCGGCAGGCGGCGGGCTGGTGGGCGTGCGGCACCGCGGTGCGCGGGCGGTCGACGTCCTGCTCGGCGCGCTGTCGGTGAGCACCTACGGATACCCGGGCTACGGCGACCATCCCGGGCTCACCTGGACCGGCGGCGCGGAGCGGCTGCTGCGCAACGCGCTGTCCTACGCGCTGGACACCGACGGGCTCGGCGGCGAGGTGCGCGGCACCCTGCGCACCGCAGCCCAGGCGCCGCTTGCGGGCACGGTCAAGGTCGTCGAGACCGGCGACACGGTGCCCGCGCGGTCCGGTGACGGCACCTTCGTCGTGCCGCTGCCCGCCGGCCGGTGGACGCTTCAGGCGTCGAGCTTCGGGTACGCCGACGCCACGACCGTCGTCGACATCACCGCGGGCGGCGTGGTGACACTGCCGCTGACCCTCACCGGCGACCCGGCCGGGACGATCAGTGGGATCGTCACGGGACCGGCAGGCCCCATCGCGGGGGCGGCCGTCGCCGTCACCGGTACGCCGCTGAGCGCGACCACCGGCTCCGACGGCTCGTACACGATCGCCGGTGTGCCGGCGGCCACCTGGACGCTGCGGGTGACAGCCGCGGGCCACCAAGTCGCCACGCGTACCGTCACGGTGCCCGCCGACGCGACCTTGCCGGTGAACGTCACGCTGGTGGCCTCGCATCGGATCGCTGTCATCGCCGACTCGTCCAACGCGATCACCGGGCTGCTGCAGCGCGAGGGCTATGCCGTCGAGCAGTTCACGGCGGCCCAGATCGGCACGCTCGTCCCCCGAGTGAGCGAGTTCGACCTGATCATCGTCAACGGGTCGGTGAGCAGCTCGTACCGTCCGGCACTGCTTCAGATGATCAACGAAGCGGCCGCCCGGAGTGTATCGACACTCTATGGTGGACAGTGGGGCGGCGCCGCCATCGGTGCGCTCTCCGACGTACGCCACGATCCCACCGCCGTCGCCTACGACTTCGAGCCCACCGACATCGCGTACGTCGTCGGCAAGCCGCACCCGATCTTCGCCGGGTTCCCGGCCGGCGAGCCGGTCGTGGTGCTCACCAACCCCGGCGACAACCAGCAATGGATGACGTACTCGGGATACAGCGGCACCACCGTCGCCGACGCGCATTCGGCGACGACCGACCTCGGCAACGCGGTCGGTTACCGGTTCACCTCGGGGTCCAGCGTCGAGGTGCTGCTCGGCGGCTTGTCGGCCGGCTCCTACGGACGACCTGGCACACGATGGACACCGGCGGCCGAGCAGATCTACCGCAACGCGGTCGCGTGGGCGGTCGACGCGCGACAAGCCGCCGTCGCCGGCGTGGTGACCGGCGCCGAGGGCACCCCCATCAGTGGGGCGCGGGTCACCGCCGTCGAGGCCGGCGCCAGCACGGTGACCGCGGCGAACGGCGCCTACACCCTGGGCCTGGCCGCCGGCACGCACACGATCCGGATCGAGGCGTTCGGCTACGAGACGACCGAGCGTTCGGTGACCATGCCGGAGAGCGGGACACTGACGCTCGACATCGCACTGGTGCCGCTGCCCCGAGGCGTCGTCACCGGCACCGTCCGGTCGGCGGACGGCACGGTCATACCAGCCGCCACACTGACGGCCCACGGCGTACAACCCTGGTCGGCGACCACCGGCGAGGCAGGAACGTTCACCGCGGAGCAGTTGCTCGAGGGTGACTACACCGTCGACGTGTCCGCGCCGGGACACCTGCCGGCGACGGCGTCGGTGACCGTCACCGCCGGCGCGATCGCCCGGCTCGACGTGACGCTGCGGCCCTACGACGTCGGCGTGCTCGGCGACGCCGACGGAACGCTGGTGGCGTTCCTGCGGGCGAACGGCCTGGCAGCCACGGAACTGCCCTGGTCGCGCGGCCTCGATCTCGACGGCTACGACACCGTGGTGGTCAACGGCGGAACGCCGGACAAGGCGACCTACGACGCCGTGGTGGCCGCCGCGGACGCAGCCCGGACCAGCCTCGTCTACACCGGCACCTGGGGTGCGGACCGAGGCGGCCTGCGACTGCTCGAACGTCACACCGGCAGGATCTCCGTCACCGGGCAGGGCTACGGCGAAGGCGCCGTGACGCTGGCCGGCTTCGACCCCGGGCACCCGCTGTTCGCCGGGCTCGCCGATCCGGCCGAGTTGATCGTCGCGGGCGGCTATTACAGCGTCGCGGGCGGCTACGCCGGGAAACCGCTGGCCGAGCTGTCCGTTCGCCGCCCAGACGGGTCGGTGGTACGCGGCCTGGGCGTCGGCTTCGACTGGCGAACGGCCGGCAGCGTCGAGGTCGTGCTGTCCGCCAGCGCCGTGACCGAAGCGGTCGGCCCTGACCTGGGCTGGACTGAAGCGGGTCGCCGTCTGCTGCTGAACGCGGTCTCCTGGACGCGCACCGTCTCCATGCCACGCCCGGCGCCCCCGGTCGTGAGCGCACCGGCGGTGACCCTCGACGACTCGATCACGGTGTCGGGCACCGCGGACTGGCCCTCGACCGTGCGCCTGCGTATCGGCACGAAAGACGTGGCCACCGCAGTGACCGCGCAGGACGGCACGTGGACGGCCAAGGTGCCGCTGCGGCTGGGCCGCAACGCGCTGACCGCGACGGCGACGAACGCGGCCGGCACGTCCGCCGCGACCACAGCCGTCGTCATCGAGCGCTGGCATCCAGACTGGACACTGCCCGGCAGCGGCCGATCGCGCCCAGTCCAGCTCCGGCTCGACGGCATCACACCGGGCGGGGCGCCGGCGGACAACGCGATCCTCGTGGTCCGCAACGCCCTCGGCGTGGAAACGGCGCGCCTGCCGCTGAAGTGGACGAAGGACCAGTTCTACCTGGTTGTTTTGAAGAACCTGCCGGCCGGCACGTATTCGCTCAGCGCGGAGCTGACCGTCGGCGGCACCACCGTCGTGGCCGACGGCCCGGAGGTGGTGATGGGTTGACCCGGCGAACCGGGGGTCGGGTCGCACCGTGAACGCGACCCGACCCCCGTGGGGTTCTACCTCACGGGGGTCGCGGCCGCGTCGCCGTAGGACTCCGGGCTAAGCTGCGCCAGACGGTATGCCGCCTGTCGCCACAGCTGAGGAGGCCGGTTGAGCAACTCGCTTCTCCACATGACGACGCTGATGGGCGGCGCGTTGTGCGCGGGCTACAACTTCGCGACTCGGTTCGGCGACGTCGATGAATCGGACATGCGATGGCGTCGTGTATGCGGATCGCAATGGAACCTGCTGGCCGGCACGACGCTCTTCGCCGGTTCGGTGATCGCCGGCCTAGCTTCGGCGATCATCAACGGATCATGAGGTGCCGTAGACCTCGACGTGCATCGCTGGCCCGTGCGGGAACGGAAAAGCTATTGTTCGCCGATGCCGACCTCCGAACAGCCTGACCCCGACGACGAGGGCCTCAGTCTGTCGCAGCGGTGGGCCGCCGAGCGCGTCTCCGGCCGAGAGACGCTTCTGCTGGGCGCGATGGCAGTGGTGGCCTGGCCGTTCATCATGATCGGCAAAGTTCTGTACGCGTTGCGCTGGATCGTCCTGGGGCCGTGGGAGCTGATCCAGATCCTTCGCTATCTGCGCCGCAGCCGCGACGAATAGCATGCGCCCGCGTAACTCCGGCTGATGCCGACTGGGTTTGGTTGCTCTACCTGGTGGGTTGGCTGAGCTGGTGATGGGCTACCTTGGTGGCCACGAGCGGACTGCCGAGGTGGCCGCACGTTCTATCGCCGGCTCCGGAAGGTTGCTTCGATGACTTCGTACACCGTGACGATCGCGCCGGACGATCCGGGTCTGCCCACGACGACCATCCGCCTGGACGTCAGTGGCGCGGCGGCGTCGATTCGTGAACTGCGGCTGGTTCCTGGCGCGGCCGGTGGCCTCAAGCCCGGCGAGCTGCCGGTGCTCGACCTGAACCAGCTGGTCGCGGCGGTGGTTGCCTCGGTTGCTCCCACCGCCACTTCCGAAGGCGGCACCGGTGCGCGGCGTACGCGGACGAGCCGAGCTACAGCGAGCAACACGGCAGATGAACCTGCTACCCAGCCGACCGAAGTAGGTGCTCCTTCGGCCGCCCGGCGGAAGAAGCCGACCCGTAAGTCCCCAGCTGCGACGGCGCAACCGGCGACCACGCCGACCGTGCCGTCCGCGCCGACCACGCCGTCCGCGCCGTCGGCGAAGTCCGCGCCGGCAACAATGGGCGCCGTCGACAAGGCGACTGCCGCTAAGCCGTCGAGCCGGAAGCCGTCTGCTCGCAAGGCTGCGGCCGCAAAGGCTGCGACCGCGAAGGCACCGGCCGCAAAGGCGGCGACCGCAAAGGCGCCAGCCGCGAAGGCACCGGCCGCGAAGCCAGCCGCAGCACCGAAATCAGGCGGCCGGACGTACCGCAAGATGCCAGAGGACTTCACCGAGGTGCTCCGGCAGGCGGGGGAGAACGCGAGCATCATCGCCGACCACTACGCCGTCCCGCGGCACACCGCGTACGGATGGATTCGTAACGCGCGGGCGAAGGTTGCCGCTACCGCTTGAGTGCCCATCATCCGGTGGGCGTGCCGACCTTGTCGCGTTCCAGTGCGGATCGCAGCTTCGCGAAGGCCTGTGCGGCGGCGGACGCGGAGGAACTGTCGAGCGTGCCTCCGATCAGTTCGGCCAGCGTTTCGGTGAAGGTCTTCTCCGCTGCTTCGACGAGCTGCGAGCCCGCGTCGGTCAGTGCCAGCAGGGAGGACCGGCGATCCGATGGATTCGGCTGCCGGATCGCCCAGCCCTGCTTCTCTAGCCGGTCGATGCTCTTGCTGGTCGCCCCGATGCCGATGGCGTACGCGGCGGCAAGGTCGGCCACCCGGGCCTCGGGGTGGTCGCGAAGGTAGCGGAGCGCCTCGAACTGTGAGGTGACGATCCCGTGCTGCTCACGTAGGCGGTCGTTGAGGGCGTTGTACAGCCGCGTTTCGCATCGGACCAGGTCGGAAAAGAAGATCGTGAGGTCGACCACGTCTCCGCGCGATTTAGATGCCACGGCATATAGTGTAGTGGAAGCTATTTCGTGAGGAGCACCCCGTGAGCAAGGAACAACGTGCCCGGGTCGATGCGATGATGCGGCAGCCGCGCCCCGAGGGACCTCGATCGGTCGAGGAGATCCGAGCCGGGTTCGAGGAGCTGATGGCCCACATGATCGTGCCCGGCGACATCCGTACCACGCAGACGACACTCGGCGGCCGACCGGCGCTGCAGGTCGATCCAGACAACGGACGACGTGCCGGGACGATCCTCTACTTCCACGGCGGCGGCTGGGTCTTCGGCTCTCCGGAAAGCGCTCTGTCCCTGACGGGCCACCTCGTGGCCAAGACCGGCTTCGCGGCGTACTCGCTGGACTACCGGCTCGCCCCCGAGCACCCGTTCCCGGCCGCGATCGAAGACACCCTCAGCGCCTACCGGGCGCTGCTCGACCGAGGCGAGGATCCGTCGACGATCGCCTTCGCCGGGGACTCGGCCGGCGGAGGCCTCGCAGTCACCACGTGCCTGGCGGCTCGCGATGCCGGCCTGCCGCTGCCCGCCGCCATCGTGGCGTTCTCCCCGGGCCTCGACGCCACCCGAACGGGCGGAAGCATGGACACCAAGGAAGGCATCGACCCGATCTTCACTCGCGCCTCCGTGGAACGCACTGGAGCCATGTACCTCGCGGGAGCAGATCCGCACCAGCCGCTGCTCAGCCCGGCCGTCCTCGCCGACCTGACCGGCTTTCCGCCGATGCTGATCCAGGTGGGCACCAACGAGATCCTGCTGGACGACTCGACCCGCCTGGCTGCGCGTGCGAGGGCAGCCGGCGTGGACGTCATCCTGGACATCACCGCCGACGTGCCGCACGTGTTCCAGTCATTCGCCGGCGTCTTGGACGAGGCCGACGAGGCGCTGGACCGCGCGGCGCTCTTCCTCAATCAGCGCATCCGCCCGAGGGCCGCTGCGCACACCTCGGCGGGCTAGGGCAGCTTGGGTCGCCGGTGAAACGGCGTCCGTGGCACTACCGAAGGCTGGCCGGAGATAGGTTCTGTGTCGTGAGTGAGCCGCAGTCCGTCGCCGAAGCGCTGCAGCAGGCGGTCGAGGGTGTGTACGCCGCCTTCGCCCATCACCGACTGCCTGCGGCCATCGAGTACTGCGATCACTGTGTCGGCGCCGAGGAGAACGAGATCCTCATGACGGTGCCGCTGCGGCAGTTGAGCAGCGAGCAACTCCGACGGTACGCGTGGAAGGCGATGACGACGTGGGGCGGCGACGCCGACTTCCGACACTTCCTTCCCCGCATACTCGAGCACTTGGTCGCCGGGGAAGTCTGGGATACCGACGGTGCCATCCGCAAAGCCGCGAACTATGGCCGCGGATGGCCGCCGGAGGAGTGGGCGGCGATCGACCGGCTGCTGGGCGCTTGGTGGGCGGCCACGCTAGCGGCCTTCCCGGCGCCGGTGTCCGCGCCCAGGGTGCTGGAGGTGCTGGCGGAACGGGGCGGCGACCCTTGGCGATATCTGACGCTGTGGAACGACCGCGCCGATGAGTCGAGCGTGCGGCACCTGGCCGACACGATTGGAGATCATGCTCAGTCGATGGAACCGGACGACGAGTGGTCACGCCGAGTTCGCGAATGGATCACCAGCGGCGTACCGACCCGCATCCTCGAAGCAGCCACGCTGAACGCAACGGACCCGGTGGTCGCGGCCGAATACTCGCAAGCGCACGAGTACGCCTCCTGGTACGAGTCCCGGTAGCCCATTCCGGCCGGCAACGCCCCGAATCGGGGGTCGTTGCGGGACGCGGGGCGGCTACAGCGTCATCATGTAGCCGAACGCGCAGAGGACGGCCGTGAGCCCGGCTATGGCGAACGCGAGCAGAGGTGCCCCGACGCTGGTGACCCGGCGAATGACCAAGACTGCACCGATCAGTGTCATCACGGCGGCGAAGACCATTCCGTACCAGAAACGCGGTTGGATGTCCTCGAGGAAGATCTCCTCCGTATAGCCGTGTCTCGCGCGGGCCAGTCCGTCCACGAGCGCGCCGCCCGTCAGCCAGAACCACAACGCGATGTCACTGGCGATTCCAATGACGAACCCGGCGAACAGCCCGCCCGGAGATCGGATCGAGGCGTTCCGTGGGCTGGGCTGCGAGTCCGACACGCCTCATCACCTCATCGACGTATACCGATCACGTATGTCTGAGGGTAGAAGGACCGCCGACGCCGAAGCAAGGCCGAGACTCGGCCGGAGCCTCCCGGTCCGGTTCGCGGCTTACCTGGAAGGCGTGACCGGGGACCGCATGCCGAGCCATTGTTCGGCATCCCAAGCCTCGAACCGTTCTACCTCAACGAATCCCAGCTTCTCCGCCAGGCGCATCGAGGCGACGTTGGCGCTCTGCGTGGTGAGCACAACCGGCTCGCCGGGAAGGGCGCCCGCGAGCCAGTCGAGTGCCGCCGTGCAAGCCTCGGCTGCGTACCCGAAGCCCCAGGCCTGTGGCAGGAACAGGTAGCCGAGATCGGCTTTCCCCACGGCAGCCGGGCTACGGTGCCCGGTCGCTCGCCTGAGCAGGATCTGGCCGATCATCGTCCCGTCGAGGTCGACGACGAAGTTCCCGGGCCATCGCCTGGGCACCTCGGGAATCGCACGCTCAAGTTCCGCACGCGGCTGCGGACCACCGACGTACATGGTGACCTCTGCCGAGGCGTACAAGTCGATGAACGCCGCACGGTCTCGCGCCTCGGGCTCGCGGAGCACGAGCCGCGCGGTCCTGATCGGCTCAGGCGGCCACGCCACGTCTCCCAGATCGTCCATCCGCGCAGACTAACCCGATGCCTGTGGTCGTCCGGAATCAGTCATGCTGCGGCAGCAACGGGCTACCCGTCCACCTGCTCCGCGAGGAACGCCCGCTCCGCCTCATTGGTCGTCAGAGCCAACGCCTGCGCGTACGCCTCCCGGGCCTCAGCGTCACGGCCCATCTGCCGCAACAGATCAGCCCGAACCGCGGGCAGATACTGATACCCCGGAAGGTCCAGCTGCGAGATCTCGGCGAGCGCAACCTCCGGCCCGGCCACCATCGCCAGCGGCACCGCCCGGTTCAACGCGACGACCGGCGACGGCCAGATCTTCAGCAGCGTGTCGTAGAGCTGCACGATCTGGGCGAAGTCCGTCTCCGCGTACGACGGCGCTTCGGCGTACAAGGAGGCGATCGCGGCTTGCACCACGTAACGCCCGATCCGGCCGTCGCGCAGCCCGGCCACGATCAGGTCGTGCGCCTCGGCCATCGCCGCGCGATCCCACAGGGCGCGATCTTGGTCCGGCAGGCGCACCAGCCGGCCCGCCGCGTCCACGCGGGTCGCCCGGCGCGCGTCGGTGACCAGCAGCAACGCGAGCAGGCCGGCGGCCTCGGGCTCGTCGGGCATCAGTTCGCGCAGCATCCGCGCCAGGTGCAGCGCGCGGTCCACCAGGTCCGCGCGCACCAGGTCCGCGCCCGACGGCGCGGTGTGGCCCGCGGTGAACAGCAGGTGGATGACCGCGAGCACGCCCCGCAGGCGGTCGGGCAATTCAGCACCATGTGGTACGCGGAAAGGAATGCGAGCGCCCGAGATCTTCTTCTTCGCCCGCGTGATCCGGGCCGCCATCGTCGGTTCCGAGACGAGGAAAGCGCGCGCCACGTCCGGTGTGGGAATGCCGCATACGAGCCGCAACGTCAACGCCACCTGAGCCTCCTGCGCGAGCGCCGGGTGGCAGCAGGTGAAGATGAGCCGCAGTCGCTCGTCGGGGATTTCGTCGTCGTGATCTTCGGCCGGCGGGTGATCCATCACCGTGTCCTCAACGGTCGCCTCGGGCTCCACCAGCAAGGGAAGTTTCGACCGTAATGTGCGTTCGCGCCGGATCGCGTCCATCGCGCGCCGACGGGCGGTTGTCGTCAACCACGCCAGCGGTTGATCCGGGACGCCGTCGCGCGCCCAGCTCTGCAATGCTGCGGCGTACGCCTCTTGCACGCATTCTTCGGCCAGGTCCAGGTCGTTGGTCACCCGCATCGTCGCGGCGAGCACGAGTGCCCAGCCGCGACGATGCGCGTCGGCGACCGCCTCTTCGATCATCCGCGCTGGATGGGTCCGCCACCGGCGACCGGGCGTACCTCGACGCCGCCGCCCATCTGGCAGACCGGGTTGAGCTTCGCGATCGCCAGCGCCGCGTCGAGGTCGGGCGCCTCAAGGATGTAGAACCCGGCGACGATCTCCTTCGCCTCGATGAACGGGCCGTCAGTGATCGCGTCACCACGCACAGTGGTGGCCAGGTCCCTCGGCGTCAGGGCGTACGCGGCCAGCAGCGCGCCTGAGCGCTCCAACTCCTCGGCGTGCCGATCGTGCGGTGCGGTGTCCTGCGGGGTCGCGTCCGGTCCGTGCGCGGCGTCGCCGGCGTAGATCAGCACTGCGTACTGGGCCATGATTTGCTGCCTTCCTCGTCGAAACATCGTCGGTACGCCTACTTGTCGAACGGGCTCCGCGAAATCGACAACCGGTCCAGCAGATTCTTCTCGAAATCCTTCTCGAAGTTCTGAGTCAACTTCCGCACCGTACCGTCGTCCCTGCTCAGGCCGGAAGTGGTTGTGGCTCAGCTTCCGTATTTGCCGCGGGGGCGTTGATGAGCGCCGGGGACCTCATTGCCGTCCTGGTCGGAGACCGTCGCGCAGAAGGATGTCACCCAGATCGCGATGCAGTAAGGTTCGTGGACGGTCTCGAAGGGATGGTCGTACCAGGGGCCGTACGACGTGACGACGACGGACTCGCCAGGCTGCAGCCAGTAGTCCTGCCCGAAGGGTTCGAGCCACAGTTCGAGCAGTTCGCTGCCGTCGTTCTTCACGAGCATCGGCACGGGGTTGCCCAGCGCCTGGACCGCCTCGAAGCTGAAGTCTCCCGCCGGCGGCATGTTTTTGATCAACGGCGCCGTGACCTTCGCTGCCCAGGTCTGGCCCGGCTCGTCTGCTGATCCGTGCTCCGTCATGGTGAGAGCAGGCGCGCGAGTATGTGACCGCGTCGGTGCGGGGAGAAACACCCGCACCGACGCGGCCTCGCTCAGGTGGTCGGTGGCACGAACCGCACGGTGATGCCTGCGCGGGCGTACGCGCCGTTGAAGTCGTTGACGTATTGCAGGAACCGCGAACCGGTGGCGTCCTCGATCCCCACGTTGGCGGGATAGGTCGCGACCGTCTGGTAGCCGGTCGCCACCTGCCCGTTCTCGTAGAGGGTGACGGAGAACGTGTTGTGTTGGCTCGTCCACTTGTCCTGCACGTTGCGCCACTCGATGATCAGCCGCCGGTTCGTCCCGGTCCCGGCCACCGAGGTGCGTACGCTCGCCGAACCGTCGACGACGAAGTCACCCCACAGTGCGTAGACCGCCGCGTTGGGCGTACCGGTGCTCGGCAGCCACGACATCACCGGCGCCGGGACGGCGTCGGTGAAGCTGACGAACCCGTTCGTCGAGACGTAGACGCTGCTGTACTGCGTACCGTAGAAGGTGAAGGTGAAGGGGAGCGGCACCGTCGCGACCGCGTCGTCGCCGGTGAGGGCGAGCACGGTCTCGCCGGTCTCCCACGTCGATGCCTCGGTGCGGCACGTGTAGCCGTAGCCGTCGGCGTAGCGGGACATGGTCGTGTCGATGACCTGATCCGTGGTGATGACCACCTCGGTGGTGCGGGAGCGCAGGCAGCCGTCGCCGTAGGCGGCGAGCAGCAGGGTGTGCGTGCCGTCGCCGACCCCGTCGAGCCGGTAGGTGCCGTCCGCGGCGGTCGTGGTCTCCACGGTCAGCCCGTTGGCCCTGATCTTGGTGTTGACCCCGGCCAGTGGCACTCCGGTGGCGTCGGTGATACGCCCGGTGACCGTGTTCACCGGCAGGGCGAGGTCGGCGGTCACCGTGGTTCCGACGCCCGGCACCGTGACCGCCCGGCTGGTCGTCGAGGTGCCCTTGACGACCTCGACCGTGTAGTCCCCGGGTTGCAACGGCAGGACGTAGTGGCCGGTCGCGTCGGCGTGGACTTCTTTCACCTTGCTGCCGTTGCGAAGCCCGCGCACGATCGCGTCGGCGACCGCGGTGCCGTCGTCCGCGTCGGTGATGGTGCCTTGGACCTGGCCGGGGGGCGTGAACCGCACGGCGAGCCCGTCGCGGATCGGATAGAACGTGTCGTCGTAGCGGTAGCCGACCGTCCCGGTCGCGTTCTCGATGCCCAGACGCGCCCGGTAGCTGCCCAGCGAGTCGCGTACGCGGATCTCGACGGTGCCGTCCTCGCCGAGCACGATCTCCATCGACACCCGGTCGAGGGTGAGCTCGACGAGCGCGTTGCGCCACTCGACGACGAACCGGCGGTTGGGGGCCTGTCCGGTGACGGCGGTGCGGACGCTGCCCGCGCCGTCGATCATGAGGTCCTGCCAGAGGGCGTAGATCGCGGCGTTGGGCGTACCGGGTGTGGGGAAGCTGTCGCTGATCTCGCCGACGTCGTTGTCGGTGAAGCTCAGGAACCCGTTCGTCGACACGTACGCCGATGTGTAGGCCGTGCCGTAGAGCCGGAACGGGAACGGCAGGGTCACACTGGTGGTGGCCTCGTCGCCGGTCAGCGGCAGCACCCCGGTCGCGTCGACATACGCCGCGGTCACCGGCCGGCACTGGTAGCCGAAGTCGTCGTACCGGGTGGTCACGGCGAAGTCGGCGGACTCGTCCCCGTCGACGGTCATCGTCGAGGCGCTGCCGAACACGCATGGGCTGCCGACCGAGACGTTGTACGAGCCGAGCGGCACGTTCGTCATCCGGTACGCGCCGGTGTCGTCGGTGGTCGCCGTGAAGTCGGCCAGCCCGGTGAACAACCGCACTCGCTGCCCAGACGCCGGGTTGCCCCGGTCGTCCCGGACGATCCCGCTGATCGTCTTGCCGGACCCGGACATCGCCAGATCGCGTACGGCGACCTCGCCCTCCGCCGTCAGCGTCACGTCCGCACTGCCCATCAGATAGCCAGGCAAGGTGTACGTCAGGCTGTAAGCGCCCGCCGGCAGCGCGACCGCGTACTTCCCAGTGTCGTCGGTGGTCTTGGTCGCGACGAACTCACCCGCCCGATACGCCGAGACCGTGACCCCGCTGAGCGCGTGGCCGTCCTCAGCGTCGGTCACCGTGCCGGTCACGGTCGCCGGCGGCCGGAACACCAGCGTCGCGCCGGGCTCCAGTGCTTCTTCGTTGTACGCGTACTGCAGGCCGACTGTGCCGGTGGAGTCCTCGACGCCGATCGACGCGCTCGCACCACGGGCCTGCGATTCGGCCGACAGCGACTGGTAGCCGAACTGGACCCGGCCGTTCTCCGACAACACCGCCTCGAACGTGACCCGCCCCGGCAACCCGTAGAACGTGGCATTGCGCCACTCGACCACGAATCGGCGATTCGGGGCGGTGCCGACGACCGTGGTGTAGATCCCGGCGGCCGAGTCGACCACCAGGTCGTCCCAGAACGGATAGAGCCCGGCGTTCGGGTACGCGGTGGACGGGATCGGACGGTTCGTCGAGGAGGAGACCGCACGGTCGAACGTCAGGAAGCCGTTCGTAGTCACCGTGACCGTCGTGTAGGTCCGGCCGTAGAGCGGGAACGGGAACGGCGTCGCGATCGTCGTCAGTGCCTGGTCGCCGGTCAGCGCCAGCAGATCCGTGCCGGGCACCCATTCCGATGCCGTGGTCTGGCACGTGTACCCCGAGACATCCGGTCTCGGCGGCACCGCCAGGTCGGTGACCTCGTCGCCGTCCACCACAACTCGTTGCAGGGTGGCCGCGGTGCAGCCGCCGTTGGTCACGCTGACGTCGTAGGCGCCGTCCGGCACCCCGGTGAAGTGATACGCCCCGTCGACGCCGGTGACGACGGACGGAATCGGCGTGCCGTCGAGGCGTACGGTGACGCCGTGCACGGGCCCGCCGCCGACGTCCCGGACGACACCGGTGACGGCGTGCCGGGGCGCCTGCCCTAATGCGACGTTGACCACGACGGTGTTGCCGGTGGTGATCTGCACGGTCCGCTGCGCGGTCAGGAAGGCGAACTTCGCATACGTCATCTGGTACGCGCCGACCGACAGCACCATCCGATAGGTGCCGTCCGCCGCCGTGGCGACTCCGTAACGCGACGACGATCCGCTGCCGACGTTCACGCTGACCCCGCCGAGCGGCAACCCGGTCACCCCGTCGGTCACCACGCCGGACAGGACACCGGTCGGACCACGTGGTGAGCGTTCGACTGCGGCGTACGCGTCGAGGCGGCCCTCGCCCCACACGTTGTTGTCGGCGATGGTGCCGCCGCACGAGGTGTCGGCGGTGTCGATGGCACTCTGGTCCAGCAGGCTGCGGGTCAGTCCGACGTCACCGCGTAGGGCGGGCGCGGCCGACCACATCAGTGCGACGACTCCGGCGACGTGCGGGGTCGCCATCGACGTGCCGCTCCACGATTCGTACTTGCCGCCCGGAACGCTGGAGCGGATTCCGGAGCCGGGGGCGGCGATGTTCGGCTTGATCTCGCCGTCGAACACTGACGCGCCCCGGCTGGAGAACGGTGCGATCGAGTTCGAGCTGTCGAACGCGCCGACGGCGTACGAGTTCTGGTAGTCGCCGGGCGACCCGGCGGTGCCGCAACCCGGACCCGAATTACCGGCCGCGAACGCGGGGAAGATGCCGACCGACGTCCATGCGTTGATGATGTCCTGGTAGAAGTCGTCGCCCGGTCCGCCGCCCCAGGAGTTGTTCACGATGTTCGGCGCCAGGTCAGGGCGCGGATTGTTGCCAGAGAGATCGGTCGGGGCCATCACCCACTGCCCGGAGCGGATCAGCGCCACGTCGGAGCAGGAGTCGCTCTCACAGCCCTTCGCCGAGATCCACTTCGCACCGGGCGCGACGCCGATCACCGTGCCGGCGCCGTCGTCACCGGTCATCGTGCCGGTCACATGCGTACCGTGACCGTTGTTGTCGCACGGCACAGGACTGGGACAGATGTGGCTGGGGTCGAACCAGTTGTAGTTGTGGTTGAACGCGCCGCCGAGGTTGCCGCGATACTGCCGTGTCACCGCGGGATGGGTGAAGTCGACCCCGGTGTCGATGCTCGCCACGACCACGCCCTCGCCGGACACGCCGAACTGCGCCCAGGTCTGCGGTGCACGGATCCGGTCGAGGTTCCAGTCGACCGCCGCGTCAGCGGAGACACCGGTGATCGGCGTGGGGATGTGCCGCTCGCCGGCCAGGCGTACGCGCCGCACGTCAGCGCGACCGGCCAGCTCCCGGATCACCTCTGCCGAGGCACTGCGGACCAGGACGGTGTTGACGATCCAATACGGCTCGTACGCCACTTTGCGGCGGGCCAGCGCTGTGCGTACCCCTGCCTGAGTGTTCTCCGCAGTGGTGATGAGCGCTTGGCGGCCCCGGGCCACCTGCTCGCCGTGAGTGCGACCGGCAACCGGACCACTGAGCGTCGCCTTCGCGCGGAGCATGACGAACACGTCGGCGCTGTGCTCTTGCGCCAGGCGTGTCGTCACGGCGGCGTCGACCGTGGCGGGGAGTGGGCGGCTGGTCGGTGCTGCGCCGGTCAGCCCGCTCAGCACGAGCAGCGGGACCAGCATCCCGGCGAACGGGAAACGACGACGGCCCCGCATCATGCACCGAAGGCGGTGTCGAGGAACTGCCGGGCGTGTGCGGCGTCGAGCCCGACGAGATCATCGAGATCGACCTGCGCGCGCTCGACAGCGAGCAGGTCGGCCAGATCGTGGCCGCCGGCCGCCAAGTCGGCCGCCGCGAGCGCGTCAAGCAACGCGTTGACCTGCGCCACGTTCTGCGCGGTGACAGTCGCTTGCGGCGACGAATCGTCCGCCAGGGAATTCACGACCGGTTGCATGGCGTAGAGCACCGCCGCGAACTGATTCTTCAGAGCCGCGTTCGCCAGCATCAGCTCACTCATCCGGTCGCTGCCGGCCAGGAACGCCTCCGCATAATGCCGCAGCGAGACGGACACGTCGGTGCCGGCGACCGCCAGCAGCCGGTGCAGGTCGAGGTAGAGCTGCTGAGCGAGCGGGCCACCGCCCGTTCCGCCACCGGTGGTGCCGAGGCTGGTGGTGGCGGCGCAAGTGCACTCGTCGGGATGGATGAGCACCGTCGTGTCCTCCACACCGACCGCGCTCCACGCGTCCTCTACCGTCTGCGACCACGGCGAATTTCGTCCATACAGAGCCTCGGCCGCGGCGATCTGCTGAATCCGGAAGTCGGCGAACGACGAGTCGGAGGCCAGCATGCCGAAGTCGCCACCGGCGATCGTGTACCAGAGCAGGTTCGCGGCGAACGAGATGCCCTGCTGCTGGGCGATCAGATAGAACGCGTGGTTGGGAATGCCGCTGTTCGAGTGGACACCGCCCGAGTCCTCCCAGTAGCACATCTCCTTGTAGTCGCGCACGTGCGCGGGCTGCTTGTACTTACCCGGATCCGCCATGCTGCGCAGTGCGCCACCCTTGAGCTCCGCGCCCATGAGCCAGTCGTTGGAGCCGCGCGTGTACGACTCGACCCGCTCGGCGAACGAGTCGGAGATGCTCTCGTTCAGCGCGCCGGATTCGAACTCGTAGGTAAGGCCACCGCCACCGGTGTTGCGCTGGAACACCATCTGGGTCAGCGCATGGGTCCATTCGTGGGCCACCACGTCGAGCTTGGTGAAGCCGTCGCCGAACGCGGTGAATCCGAAGGCGCCGCCGCCGGACCACTCCGCGTTGCGAACGTCCTCGCCCCACCGGACCTTGGCCAACATGTCGGCACCGTGCCCGTCGAAGCTGTCCTGGGCGAGCGCGCGGAGGAAGTACTGATACGTCTCGCCACTGTGGTCGTAGACCTCGTTGGCGTCGGCGATCGAGCTGGGCGGGCCGCTCTCCTGCCGCACCAGCACACCCGACGCGTACTCCCACTCCCGGTGCTGCAAGTCGTAGACGTATCGGCGGAGCACCGGCATCGCCTGGTTGCGTACCTGGACGATCCGCTCGGGCCCGGCCGCCGCCACGAGATACTCGAGCGACACACCCCGATCGCCGTCGACAAGCGCGACACTCCACACCGGAACCGCGACCACCTCGACTCCGGAACGTGCACGATCGAGCGGATGCATCACCAGCCGCGTCTCGCGCGTCGGCACACCCTTCGGCAGATCCTTTCCGGCACGCCGCCTCGCGGCTCCGGCGTCGCGGGCCACCGGCGTACGGTCCGGCAGCAGATCAGGTCGCAGGCCATTCCTCAACAGCTGCACCCGCCGCCCGGACTCGTCCAGCTGCACGCCCAGTTCGGCGTTCTCCACCGGAATCCCACCGACCACCTGCTGGAACCAGACATGCCGCCGGCGCAGGTCGTCGCGTCCGTCGAGGGTCTGCCGCAGCACCGTCGTCACGTCCCGGAAGCCGAACAGCCGGGAATTGGTACGCAGCCAGGTCAGCACATCGGAGCCGAGCGGAACGTCGAGCTGCACAGTCGACGGCACTCCACGGTCCGGCGAGTACGCCACCCGCCACGTCTCCGGGCTCGCCGCGTGCAGCCGCTCCAGCGCCATCTCGACCCCCGGCCGCCGGTACGCCACCACGCCCGCTGCACCCGGTGTGCCCTGCGCGGGCGCGAACACCAGCGCCGAACCGCCCACCAGAACCGACACCACCAGCGCCCTAACCTTGTGTCGAGTACGTAGTGGGCCCATCGACGGGCGGCGACGCACTACCGCCGCCCGCCACGCGGCTACTGCACCGCCCACGATGGCACTCCCGGCGAACGCGAGACCGAAAGCCGGCCAGATCCCCACGTGGTACGCGATGAGCCCACCGCCGGGCCGCCCGATCGTGCCGATCGCCAGCGCTACAGCGATCCCGAAAGCCAGCGCTGTCACCGGAACGGTCAGAACCACTGGGAGCCGCTGCCGAGCCGAAGCCCCGGCAGCGAGCCAACCGACCGTGACGGCAGCCGTCAGCGGGCCGAGGAGAAGAAGCAGCGCCGGAACGAGATGGGCGGAGTCGACTGGCAGCGCCACCGGAACACCGGCGACCTCCACTCTCAGTGGAGCACCAGACGCAGCGCCGAACGCGGTCAGCACGCCCTGCGCAGAGGCCGCGAGACGGCCGGACACGGCACCGAGAACGTCGCCTCGCTCGGACAGCACGATCAGGGCGCCCCAAGCGGCGGCAAGGCCGGCGGCCAACGCCGCGACACCAGCGAACACAGACGAAAACAGGAACCTGGCCACGCGACCCATCGAGTCTCCCAAGTTTGGCTGCGATGTTCCAGAAGGTGGTGGAGCTCCCGCGATCACATCCGGCGGGCGGTACGCTGCGGCGCGAGACGTGCCGCATCATCGTTTCCGCCGGGCCAAACATTGGACAGGAGCGGAACCGGAGATTGACCGGCATCTTCCACGCCGCGTGGAGTCCCGGGGTGCAGCGCATCTGTGGGCTACGGTGCCCGACATGTATGAGCAGGCCAATGCGGATGTGATCGGGCGACGGGAACGCGTCGCAGCCCGCGTACGCGACGAACTCGCCGCCGCCGGCATCACGGTATGCCCACAGACCACGAACGCGCTGATGCAGCTACGACAAGGCGCAGAGGTTCACGTCGACACCGGAGCCGACGGCGGCGTCCTCATCGCCTGGCAGACCCATCCGCTTCTCCGCGATCGGGCCGTCGAGGCGGTGTCGACGAATCGTCTGGACGACGCGGCGTTGTGGCACAACGGTGCCGTGCAGGAGGCGATGCTCGCTGCGATCACCACGATCCTGACGTCGGCCGGGTTCACGATCTTCGAGAATCCCGACGACATGAACCCACTGACGCTGAAAGTCGAGTCCGCCCCGGCCTGGGATACTCCGCTGACCTGGGAATCCGTGGCGGCCGATGCAGGCTCGTAGGCCCGGGGCTACCTGTTGGCCCCGACGGTTTCGGCCGCAGGTAGGGGGAGTGTTCGATAGGCAGGGTAGACCGGCTGAGCCACCGGCAGATGCGGCCAACGGCGCCGCAGCGCGGCGATGCTCTCCTCGAACCAGGTACACAGCTCCGGCAGTGTTCCCGAGGTGCTCGCGGCGTCGACGGCAACCTGGAGCGTGTCGAGCAGTTGGCCGCGACGGGAGTAACCCATCGGATGCGGTCGATCCAGCACGAGTAGCTTCGGCAGCCCCGTCAGCCTGACGATGGCCCAAGCGGCGGTCGCCCCAGCCATACCAGAGGCGTAGGTGTCGGCGTCGAGCAGATTCGGGTGCGCGGCTACAAGTTCGTCGTAGTAAGCGCGTTCGACGGCGTTTCCGACCTCGGCAGGGATGCGCGACCAGCAGGGTGCTCCGTAGAACGGCAGGCGCAGGTGGGCCGCGTCCAGGAGAAGGTGCTGGAACTGTGCGCTTTCGAAGTCCAGGAGGCGAGCCGAGCGAGCGCCGATCCGGCAGTTCTGCGGCGCAAGGTCGCCATTGGACAGCGCAAGCAGCGAGTCCTGGCCGGCCAGCTGCGAAATCACCACGCCGACATCCCCGGCCACGGTGCCGGTGGCGGGGAGGACATCTTGACGCTCGGCGAGGTCGCGTACCGCCGACCACCACTGCGTCAGCGGCCGGTTGGCGATCTGAGCTCGGTCCTGTTCCAGGCTGATTCCCTGGTCGCGAAGGCGACCGTAGAACGAGTCCTGGTGGCCGAGCGTGTCGGCGTGCATCCGAGCCAGGGCCTTCGCCAGCGCGACGAACCCGGCGGTAGCGGTATGCGGGTCATCGCCGACGAGGAGATCCTCCAGTGCGTTGCCCGTCCCGAGGTCTTCGAGCACGACCAGACCCAGGCCGTCGTCGTGGGCCAGCACTCGCGGGCCGGCGTCGGAGCCGATCTCTTGGAGGAACGACAGCGCCGCCGGTTCACGGCCGAACGCGTCGTTCGCCCGCGGATGGTTCGCCGGTCGCCGGGTCTTCACGACGACCGAGGCCACGTCCCATCCTGGCGGGGAGTCGACGACGCATCGTGCGACCCACGGGTACTCGGCAAAGGCGGCCGACCATCCGTCGGTGATGGCGTACACGGACCGGATGGTCGTCGGCCCCCCGGCGGCCTGGCTGAGGATGCCTTCGACCGTACGCAAGTGGGAGTCCGTCATGAACGTTGATGCCACGGTTGGACGATAGAGCGATACGTGATCGTCGACGCCACCACCAGTCCGCCCGCCCGGGATCAGCCAGGTGCCGCGGCCTGCTCGCTGCGAAGCCGCGACACCCTGACAGAGCCATTTCGCCCTATGACCTGGGCACTTCCCAGCCGCTCAGCAAGGTCTTGGTCTCGTCGTTCTGATCGGGAACCATCGCGATGAGCTGGCTGGGCATGGGGATGCTCCACGTCAGATTCGAGCAGTCCCCGGTGATGGGTCCGCCAGCGGCGAACGGCGCGCTCAAGGCGTTCCCGCCAAGGTCCTTCTTCCCGATCCCCGGTGTGTCGATGGTGTAGACGAGCTTCGTGATCATCGGTGCGGCGACGGTGCCCCCGATCTGCCAGCCGACTTCGATGGATCCGCCCGGCCCGGCGTCGGTGAAGGTCACCACCTTGCCACCGACCGAACCGTCCGAGCTGACCTGGAGGTCGAGGATCTGCTGCTGGGACGTGCCGTCGCCGAGATCCTTCTTGTTGCGGCCGAGTCGGTAGTGGCCGGGCGCGACGTCGTTCGGGCCGCAGGACAGCCCTTTGCCGCCGCCCGTCTTCGCCGTCGAGGTGGGCTGCTTGTCGGCGTGATACAGGATGCCGACATAGGTGACGGCTTTGACATCAGTGAGCGCGGCCAGGCGCCGGGTCGCCAGGTCGAGGACCGGCTTGGCGACCGCCTCCACCAGGTCGCGGACAGCCGCCGGGATCTGGTCGAAGACGAGCTTGGTGAACAGGCGGCGTACTCGCTCGATGTCGTTGCGCTGGACCGACGCGGTCAGCTGCAGCAGGCCGCCGCGCTCTTGCTCCTTGCCTCCGGCGGCGAGCTTCGCAGTCTCCTGGCCGGTGGCGTAGGTGTAGTCGGCGGTCTGGTTCTTGCCCAGCTCGCCATCGGCCGACTTCTTGCTGCTCAGGTCCGGCCGGCCCTGATTGATCGCGTCCCAGGCCAGTTTCGATCCGGCCGCCGAGCCGACCTCGCGTAGGTCGACCCCGAACGCGTCGGCGCAGTCGAGGATCAGCTCCGGGATCGGGAGCTTGTTGTCGCTGATCGTGAGCTTGACCTGGCCGATGACGACCTCGGCGTCCACGCCGAACCGGTTCTCCTCCGGGTCCGGGCTGAGGGCGGCCCGCCACACGGTCAAGAAGGTGGAGACCTGTTCGATGGTGGCGATGACGCCGAACACGCTGGCCATCAGGTTCACCACCGGCTGGGTCACCGTCTCGATGAGACCTTTGACCAGCCCGGCCGCCAGGTCGACAGCCGCGTTCCAGATCTTGCCGAGGAAGCCGAGGAAGCCTCCCTTGGACGCGTTGACCTTCAGCACGTTCGCGACTGAGTAGATGGCGCGCTGGACGAAGTTGGTCACGGCGGTGCACGGACCGGCGAGCTCTCCGGCCAGGACCGGTTGTCCGGCAGGTCCGATCGCCGGCGACGCCGCGCTGGCACCGTCGGCGGCCGCCGCCGTCGTCGCGTCGGCGAGGAACAAGGTGAGCACCGCGTTCGGGAAGACGATCTGCTCCGGCCGGTGGAAGTCGCGCTCGCCGAGCAGGGCGTACGCGAACCGTGCGCCAGGGCTGTCGTAGGTGGTGGCCCATGCGCCGATCAGATACCCGAGCGGTGGTGCTCCTTGCGGGGTCGGCGCCGTCGTGGCAAGCAGATCGCCGCGTACGCCGCCGCCGTTGGCGGCCTCGGCCGCCATGTTCTGCAGCTGCCATCCGGTCAGGCGAACCGTCTGCAGCTGGAGCGTCGGTCCACTCGGCGTCGTCGGATCCCGTGTGATCCCAACCCCGGCGGCGGCCAGCTCGTCGGCCAGCACGCTCACCAGGTCGGAATCGAACGGCAGTTGGCGTAGCTTGCTCACCTTGGCCGCTGACGCCGGGTCGATGGACGGCCGTACCGAGTCCGGCTTGTCGTCGCGCGAACACGCGGGGACGGTGGCGAGCAGGGTGACGGCGACCACGGCGGCGATCAGGCGCGACGATCTCATGCCTTGATGTTCACGAATACGGCCGCAGATCACATCGTGGCTACCACCGAGAAAGTTGCCGCAGCGGCGGACAACCGCTTGCCATCGGCGCGACCTTCGCGAGCGAGGCTTCCTCCCCCCGTCGCGGTGGGCGAACACTTCCAGGGCGGCCTGACCGTCGCTGGCTCCCGGACGTGCAGGCCGAGGCCGGTGCCCGGCGGCGGCGGCGAGCTGCCCACCGCAGGCCGGGGAAACGGAGCGTCCGCGGACTGAGTTAAGGTACAACGGCGAGGCGTTGATGGGGACGAGTAGCTCCGGACGCAGCCCAGAGAGACCCGGGGACGGTGGAAGCCCGGGGGCGTGCCCGTTGCGAAGATCACCCCGGAGCCGTCGGAGGAAAGGCCCTCGGGCCGAGTAGAACCGACCGCATGAATGAGCGGGCCGCTTTTTGCGGCCAAGGAGGGTGGTACCGCGGGGTTCGCCTCGTCCCTCCGGGAACGTGTCAACGAGACCGGAGGAAAGATGCCGTACCAGCCCGTGCCCGCCCAGGTCGATCTTCCTGCACTCGAGCACGCCGTGCTCGACTTCTGGCGCGACCGCAAGGTCTTCCAGCGCAGCCTCGACCAGTCGCAGGGCAAGCCGGAGTGGGTGTTCTACGAGGGGCCGCCGACCGCCAACGGGATGCCCGGCGCCCACCACATCGAGGCGCGCGTGTTCAAGGACCTGTTCCCGCGCTACAAGACGATGAAGGGCTTTCACGTCGCCCGCAAGGCCGGCTGGGACTGCCATGGCCTGCCGGTCGAGCTGGCCGTCGAGAAGGAGCTCGGCTTCTCCGGCAAGCAGGACATCGAGGCCTACGGGATCGCCGAGTTCAACGAGCGCTGCCGGGCCTCGGTGACCCGGCATACCGACGCGTTCGCGCAGCTCACCGAGCGGATGGGCTACTGGGTCGACCTCGACGACGCGTACCGGACGATGGACTCGGACTACATCGAGTCGGTGTGGTGGTCGCTGCAGCAGATCTTCGACAAGGGCCTGCTCGTCCAGGACTTTCGGGTGGCGCCGTGGTGTCCGCGCTGCGGCACCGGCCTGTCCGACCATGAACTGGCCCAGGGCTACGAGAACGTCGTCGACCCGTCGGTCTACGTGCGCTTCCCGCTGACGTCCGGCCCGCTGGCCGGGACGGCCTCCCTGCTGGTGTGGACGACCACGCCGTGGACGCTGGTCTCCAACGTCGCGGTCGCCGCCCATCCGGACGTCACCTACGTCGTGGCCACCGACGGCACCGAGCGCCTGGTCCTTGCCGAACCGCTGGTGGGCAAGGTGCTCGGCGAGGGCTGGTCGGTCGAACAGTCCTTCACCGGCACGCAGATGCTGCGATGGGCGTACGAGCGGCCGTTCGATCTGGTGCCGGTCGAGGACGCGAACTTCGTGGTGACGGCCGACTACGTCACCGTCGAGGACGGGTCCGGCCTGGTTCACATCGCGCCGGCCTTCGGCGCCGACGACCTCGCGGTCAGCCGCGCGCACGGCCTGCCCATGGTGAACCCGGTACGCCCGGACGGCACGTTCGAGGACCAGGTGCCCCTGGTCGGCGGCGTGTTCTTCAAGACGGCCGACAAGGCGCTGGTGAAAGATCTCGCCGAACGGGGCCGGCTCTTCCGTGACCTGCCCTACGAGCACAGCTATCCGCACTGCTGGCGTTGCCACACCGCGCTGCTGTACTACGCGCAGCCGTCCTGGTACATCCGCACCACCGCCATCAAGGACGAGCTGCTGCGGGAGAACGAGAAGACCACCTGGCAGCCGGAGACGGTCAAGTACGGCCGCTACGGCGACTGGCTCAACAACAACATCGACTGGGCGCTGTCCCGCAGCCGCTACTGGGGCACTCCGTTGCCGATCTGGCGCTGCGAGGCCGGCCACCTGACCTGTGTCGGCTCGCTGGCTCAGCTGACCGAGCTGACCGGCCGCGACCAGTCCGACCTGGACCCGCATCGGCCGTTCATCGACGAGGTGACCTTCGACTGCCCGCAGTGCGCCGCCCTCGCGACGCGGGTGCCGGAGGTCATCGACGCCTGGTACGACTCGGGTGCGATGCCGTTCGCCCAGTACGGCTACCCGTACAAGAACCAGGACCTGTTCGAGAAGCGGTATCCGGCCCAGTTCATCTCTGAGGCCATCGATCAGACCCGCGGCTGGTTCTACACGCTGATGGCGGTCGGCACGCTGGTGTTCGACAAGTCGTCCTACGAGAACGTGGTCTGCCTGGGGCACATCTTGGCCGAGGACGGCCGCAAGATGTCCAAACACCTGGGCAACATCCTCGAGCCGATCCCGCTGATGGACCAGCATGGCGCGGACGCGGTCCGGTGGTTCATGGCGGCCGCCGGCTCGCCGTGGTCGGCGCGCCGCGTCGGCCACAGCACCATCCAAGAGGTCGTCCGCAAGATCCTGCTGACGTTCTGGAACACCGTCGCCTTCCAGGCGCTGTATGCGCGTACCGCTGGATGGTCGCCGTCGGCCGCGGATCCGGCACCGGCCGAGCGGCCCCTGCTGGACCGCTGGGTGCTCTCCGAGCTGAACACGCTGGTGGGTGTGGTCGACGCCGCAATGGAGGCGTTCGACACGCAGCGCGCCGGCAAGCTGCTGGCGGCATTCGTCGACGACCTGTCGAACTGGTATGTCCGCCGGAGCCGGCGCCGGTTCTGGCGGGGAGACCAAGCCGCCCTCGCGACGCTGCACGAGGTGCTGGTGACGGTGACCAAGCTGCTCGCTCCGATCACGCCGTTCCTGGCCGAGCGTGTATGGCAGGACATCGTCGTTCCGGTGACGCCGTCCGCGCCCGAGTCGGTGCACCTGGCCGACTACCCGACGGCGGATCCGGCTCTGGTCGACGACGGCCTGGCGGTCGGCATGGCTCTCGTACGCCGCCTGGTGGAGCTGGGCCGCACGGCCCGTGCCGAGTCCTCGGTCAAGACCCGGCAGCCGCTGTCCCGGGCACTGGTGTCCGCACCCGGCTTCGCCGAGCTGCCGGAATCCCTGATCGACCAGATCATCGACGAGCTGAACGTCCAGAGCGTGCAGTCGCTGGTTGACGTCGGCGGATCCCTGGTCGACACCACCGCCAAGGCCAACTTCCGCACGCTGGGCAAGCGGTTCGGCAAGACAGTCCAGGCGGTGGCCGCCGCGATCGCCGCCGCCGACGCAGCCGCTCTGAGCGCCTCCTTGCGTACCAACGGATCCGCTTCGGTCGAGGTCGACGGATCGGTCGTGGAGCTCGGCCCGGACGAGATCGTCATCACCGAGACTCCCCGGTCAGGCTGGGCGGTGGCCAGCGGTGGCGGTGCGACCGTCGCGCTGGACCTGGAGATCACGCCGGACCTGCGGCTGGCCGGTCTCGCGCGCGAGGTCGTCCGGCTGGTGCAGGAGGCCCGCAAGTCCAGCGGCCTGGACGTGTCCGACCGCATCACCGTGCGATACGAGGCGTCCGAGGAAACCGCGGAGGCGTTGCGGGAACATCGTGGCCTCGTCGCCGAGGAGGTGCTCGCCACCGACTTGGCGGCCGGTGCAGGCATCGGCGAGTCGTTCAGCGACGAGGCGCTGGGGCTGAGGTTCTGGATCACCAAGGCCTAGGGATTGCCTGGGGACTGCCCTGGCCGCCCCAGCACGACAGCCGCCGCGGCTGCCGGTCGACAAGAGACTGTCAGCCGCGGCGTATCGTCGGCCAGCCACGCCTCGCCGCCGTCTGAGCCGCTGGGCGGCTTTACCCGCGCTGGTACGGCGGTGCCTGCCCGTTCGCCTCACAGGGCCGCGCCCGTGCCCGGGAACGCCCAGGCGAGATCAGAACTTCTCCAGCTGCCAGGACGGACCGGCGTACGAGGGCGGATCCTCCCGGCCGCCCTGGATGCTGTACCACCTGGCGGGCCATCGCGCGGCCGGCTGGGCGAGCACGGCCCGCACCTCGGCGGCGCTCTCGTCGGGCCTTTTCTCGTCCCACGGCACGCTCACGAAGATCTGGTACTCGTCCGGCTCCTCGAGCCACACCTCGAGCTTGCCGGAGCGGTCGGCACGAACCTTGACACCCTCGATCCCTGATGGCAGGGCAAGGCCGGTCAGGATGAGTCGTCCGGCCCGGCGCTCGGCCGTCTCCCAGCTGTGATCGGCCCCGACGCGGGCCACCTCGGCGTCATAGGCCGCAGCGTCGAACAGCGTCGTGCGCCGCTCGCGTTCCCACTGCGCGCCCCTTCGGCCCCATTCCCACCGCACGAGGTCACCCTCGCGGCGGATGCGCGCCTCGATGGCGAAGCAATCCGGGCCGCAGCCCGGGCAGCACGCAATCGTTGCGGTCGTGAACTCCCCGGTGGCCACGAAGCGGTTCACCGGCACCAGCACGTGCCACGGATCGGGGCCGCCGTTGCCGTCAGCGCGGCTGACATCCTCGTCGTCGATACGGACGATCATCCGCAGGCGTTCAACGGTCAACGACAGTGAAGACGTCACGCCTGCCAATTTATCGCAGCCCACGCATCCGGAATATCCACACAGGTACTCGCCGTGACGATTTGGCCAACGGCTACCGCCCTCTGAACAGCCAATTCGCGATCTCTGCAACGGGGCCATCATTCACTGGCCGCTGGCATCCCCGGCCCTCGCGGTGGCAGTAATGCCTCTGACCTAGGGATTCAAGGATTCTGCAATCCGGATACAAGGCTCGCCTGAGACCCTTCCTCGTCACGCCGGACCGCTCCTCGGCGGCCAGAACGGCAGCGTGTCAACGGCTTTCGCCGATGTCCATTCCTCCCTACCTGCCATAAGGGGCATACGATGAAGAGACTCTCCCGCCGTAACCTGCTCGGCGTGGCCGCTGCGGCAGCCGTTGGCACCGCCACCGGCGTGTCACTTGCCGGCCCGGCGCACGCCGCGACGCGGCAAGGCATCGACTATTCGTGGGGCCGTCCCGATCCGAGCGCGATCGTGGCGGCCGGATACTCCTTCGTCTGCCGCTACGTCAGCTGGAGCACCACCGGCAAGAATCTCACGCGCGCCGAGGCCGACGCGCTGCGCGACGCCGGGCTCGGCATCGTCACCAACTGGGAGTACTCGGCGAACGAGGCGCTAAACGGGTACTCGGCTGGCGTCGAGAACGCCACCGAGGCGTACCGTCAGGCGATCGCCTGCGGCATGCCGTCGAACCGGCCGATCTATTTCAGTGTCGACTTCGATGCCACCGAGGCGCAGCAGTCCGCCATCAACAGCTACTTCGACGGCGTGGCGTCGGTGCTCGGCCGCAGCCGCGTCGGCGCCTACGGCGGTTACTACGTCATCAAGCGTCTTTTCGACGCCGGCAAGATCACCTGGGGCTGGCAGACCTACGCCTGGTCTGGCGGCAGCTGGGACAGCCGGGCACAGCTGCGCCAGGTGCAGAACGGCATCACCGTTGACGGCGCCGACTGCGATCGCAACGAGGCGCGGGCTGCCGACTTCGGCCAGTGGGGCGCAGAAAACCCGGCGGAGCAGCGACGCGGCCACAGCATCACCGGTGACCCCTATGCCGATCTGGTTGGTCGTAAGGCTGATGGCACTTTGTGGCTGCACTCGAACAATTTCGTTCGTGATGACGGTGAGCCGTTCTATGGTTCGGACGGTCGTAAGATCGGTAATGGTTGGGGTGGGTACAACCAGATCGTCGGGGCTGATATCACGGGGGATGGCTT
>NZ_JBFBAZ010000002.1:0-80618 GCF_040682475.1 Hamadaea sp. NPDC051192 | reverse complement strand
ATGGTTGGGGTGGGTACAACCAGATCGTCGGGGCTGATATCACGGGGGATGGCTTCACGGATCTGGTTGGTCGTAAGGCTGATGGCACTTTGTGGCTGCACTCCAACAACTTCGTTCGCGACGATGGTGAGCCGTTCTACGGTTCGGACGCCCGTAAGATCGGCAACGGCTGGGGCGCGTACGACCTGATCCTCTGACTCCACGATCACCAGCGAGCCCAGTCTCGGCCGGGCCGCATACTCGCGATCCGGCCCTGGCCAGGGAGATCTCCGCGCTGGCCAGGGCAGCGCCGGATGGGACGGCCCGTCCGGGCAGGCCGCGCTCATCGCCCCAACCGCCGGGTCTTGAACCGCGGACTCCTCGCCGGCAGTCCGCTGCGCATCGCCTCCTGCGCGCTCTGGTGGGGTCGGCATGGTCGCATCGGTGCATGCGTGCCCGGCCGGGATCGGCTGTGGCGCCTCGGTAGCAGGGCCGTACAGCAGCCCGATCCGCAGCCGGTGGGACTGCGTAGCTCGTGCACAGCAGGTCGCCTCCCCAGCGGCGCGCCGACCGCCTGGATGTACGGCAACGGGTTGATCGCGCGGGTTCAACGACCAAGAAGACCTGACACCAGATACCTCGTCGCGCACGTTGACGAAGAAGGCCCTCGCTCGGCGACGGTCAGGCTGCGGTTACTCGCTTCGCGGCATGAGCGGATGCTTGCAGCATCAAACCCTGTCGCTTTCGCGAGCCTGCCCTGGCTACGATCCCGTTGAGCCCGCCCAAGGCGCACCTACCCGGTAAGGGTGCGTCCCGCCCGCCGCATGGTGAGGGTGGCAGCCCGTTCGAGCCGGGCCGGGTCCGGGGAACTCACGCCTCGGCGGGAGGTGTCGGAGTTCCCGCTGCCAGGACCGCGACAGATCCCGGCATCCGCCGCCGAGATCGTGCCGTTACCGCTCTGCCGGACGCCTACGGATCGCCTTGTCAGGAGCGTGGCCTGACCTGTTCGGCCAGCCGGGGCAAGAAGTGCGACCAGCCTTGTTCGTGGCTCTCGCGTTCCTGCGCATCCTGCTCCGAATCCGTATAGGGGCCATGGGTGATGTGCAACATGGCGCCGACCTCGACCTCCTCTGCATCGACGACTACCTGGTAGGCGTGGCCGGTGCCGTCCCACTGCCAGGTGAATACCAGACGCCGGGCCGGATCATATTCGACGACGTGTCCAGTCAGAGAGCTGCCTAGCTGGCTGAAGTCGACGTGGTATCGGCCGCCAGGGCGGGGCTCGAAGGTCAGCTGTCCACCCCACCAGTCGTTGAGCATCGTCGTATCGGTGAACGCCCGCAGTGCGTCGGCCGCTGTCACTCCAGGTAACTCCACTGCTGTATGTAGCTGATCCATGACCTGACAGTAGACCGGGGTACGGACACACGTGGGCATGAAATCTCCCTGCGGACAGGTCCGTTCCCGGGCTGGATTCGGGCTAGTGGCGGGGATGTCGTGGGTAACGAGGAGGCCGAGCACGGGACCGTTGACCCGCCCCAAGTCGGGTCCTTATGCCCTGGTCACCCATGACCCAACCCCAGCAGGCTGATCGCTGGAGGCCAGCAGGCCGGATGATCAGGAGGTCCACACATGCCGGGGTTCGTCACACCGACTTCGCCGACGGTACGCGTCGACGGCAGCGTCTCGGCCGATGAGCGGGACTGCGCCGAGGCGATGATCGGTGCGGTGCTGGCACATCACGGTGGTGTGATCGACGATGCGCGACTACGTGTGACGGGCAGCCCGTGCGCGGGTGGACCGGGGTTGGTCCAGGTGAACCTGCGTGTTCATGGCGCGCCGGCTCGCGTACAGGTGCCGGGGCGGACGGTGGTCGAGGCGATCTCCGCTGCGGCTGCGCGGCTGGATCGGCAGGTTCACCGGTTGGCGACGGCGTGGGAGCAGTGGCCATGGCCCGATCCCGAGCGGCGTGCGCTGGGTTTGCCGGGTGGTGGGACGGTCGTCCGGGTCAAGAATGTCCGGCTGCATGCCGGGATGCCGTGCCAGGCGGCGTCCACGCTGAGCGCGATGGACTACGACGTCTACCTCTACACCGATGCGGAGACCGGCGAGGACGCGGTCGTGTACCGGTCGGGGCCGACCGGCTTGTGCTTGGCGCGGCAGCGGACGATGCGGCCGCCGTCGCTGCGGTCGGCGCTGCCGCTGACGGTCAACCCTCGCAAGACGTCGGCGATGACGGTCGGCCAGGCGGCGGCTCGGCTGGCCGACGGCTGGCTGCCGTTCGTGTTCTTCACCGACGAGCCGACCGGGCGGGGCAATCTGCTCTACCGCCGATACGACGGGCAACTGGGACTTGTCGCGCCGATCGGCCACGCCTGACCGCGCGAGGAGGAGAGGCACGCGGGGAACGGGTGGCATTAACAGATCTCGCGTGAACAGCGGAAATCATTGACGGTGAAGATTCTTCATGATTCGATGTGGGCCCCGTCCCCATTGGAGATGTCCCTGTGTCTATCCTTCGCCGAGCGGCGTTGGCCGCCGCACTTCTCCTCGCCACGGTGCCTGCCCGCGCCATGGCCGCCCCCGTCGCCGAATTGGACGCCCTTCCTGTCGCCGCCGTCGTGATGGGCGACAGCTTCGTCAGCGGCGAAGGCGCGGGCAACTACTCCAACGTCGTCGACGTCAATGGTGTGTCCCAAGGGTTCCCCGGCTGGTCGGCCGCGAACTCGAACGCGTACTTCTGTCACCGGTCGCCGAACGCGTCGATCTTCCAGGCTTCGCTGCCCGGCATCCAGAACCGCTTCAATTTGGCTTGCTCGGGTGGTCGCCCGTACGACATCACCAGTGCCTCGTCCACTCGCGACAAGGGTCGCTCAGTCAAGTCGCAGATCGACCAGGTACGCGCGGTCGCCCAGACCAACGACATCGACCTCGTGCTCATCGGACTTGGCTCCAACAACAGCTCGTTCAGCTTCGGCGACGTGGCGAGCAAGTGCGCCAACCGGTTCATCGCCGACGCCTGGACCGGCTGGTGGGAGTTCTGGGCGTACATCAACGGGCCGGTCGAGCAGGACCCGTGCACGTCCGATGACCTGGCCACCGCGGCGCAGGTGAGCAGCGCGACCGCCGAGACGATCACCGCGCTGCGTCAACTGCTGACCGTCCTGGACCAGGTCGACGCCGACCACCAGCACCGGATCGTCCTGCAGGACTACACCAACCCGCTGCCCTTCGACGTGCTGCCCTCGCTGGTCGAGGCGGACGGCCGCCAGGACGACCGGGACAAGTTCCGCGACCTGGGCGCCGCCCGCTACGCGGCCGGCTGCCCGATCCACCGCGCCAGCCTCGCACCCGGCCACCAGTTCTCGGCCAACCTCGGCACCATCGTCAAGACCGCGTACACGACGCTCGCCGCCGAGTTCCCGGCCGACGATCTGGTCTATCTCAACGTCCAGCAGGCCTTCGACGGCGCGCGGCTCTGCGAGGCCTCCACCAACCCGGCCACGGCGTTGGCCACGCCGGTACGCGTCCAGGACGGGCCGTCCGGCGTGCCGCTGACCAGCCTGTCCGGCAAGGACAAGCTCGACATCAAGCGGTACGCCGATACGTGCATCACGTATTTCCAGACGTGCCAGGAGTCGTGGCACCCGAACGTGGCCGGGCACGCCGTCCTCGGTCAATGTCTTGCCGGAGCGTACGCCGCGAGTGCGCATTCGGTGAAGTGCGTACGCCAGTCCAACGGCACGATCGTGGTGTCCGCCGCCTGACGTCGCGTCCCGCGATCCCGTCGCAGCTACACCTCGACGGGGTCGCGGGCGTCCAGGATCTCGTCCCAGTGCTCCGCCGTCCACGCGTACAGCGCTTTGAGCGGGCCGAGCAGGCTGCGACCCAGTGAGGTCAGCTCGTAGGAGACGGCACGGCCGGCCGCCATACGGACCACGAACCCGTCACGTTCGAGCGTACGCAGCGCCCGAGTCAGCTCCTTCGGGCTCGTTCGATGCAGCACCGTACGCAGTTCGCCGAACCGCAGCGGCCCAGCCTCCAGCGTCCCCAGCACCAGCGGCCCCCACTTGTGATCCATCCGCACCGGCAGGAACCCCGACGGGCACAGCTCGTCGAACAGGTCGGACTTCGAGTGGATCATAGATCGAGGATAGCTACCCGATCGGTAACCATGCCCCCGCCTACGGTCGTCGCCATGTTGAAGATCGTTGTTTTCGGGGCGGACGGCAAAGCCGGCAGCGCTGCCGCCGCCGAGGCGAAGTCCCGTGGTCACCAGGTCACCTCGCTCGACCGGCCGAACACCGACGTCACCGATCCCGCTGTCGTGGCCGGCGGCGCGGCCGGTCACGACGTGGCGATCATGACGGCGGCCGACGCCACCGCCGATCCCGCGGTGTTCTTCCGCTCCGCGGCGGAGAGCCTCATCACAGGGTTGACGCAGGCCGGAGTCAATCGGCTCGTCTGGATGAGCCTGGCGTCGCTGCTGCCCGACGCCAACGGCGTACGGCTGATGGACATGGACGGGTTCCCGGCCGAGTTCCAGCCCTTCTCGCTGGCGCATCGGGCGGCGTTGGAGATCGTGCGCGGCTCCGACCTCGATTGGGTCGCGGTCAGCCCCGCCGGCAACTTCGACGTCGTCGGACAGCCTGCGGGTGCGTACGAGATCAAAGCGGGTGACCTGACCGCGAGCGTCACCTATCCCGATCTCGCGCGGGCGCTGATCGACGAGGCTGAGCGCGAGCAGTTCCGCCGCGCGCACATCGGGGTGGCGGGAGCGCAGTAGCCGGAGAACGCCGGCTCACGGCTCGCCGTGAGCCGGCACGCCCAGGGTGAGGTACGGGAAACCCATCACCCCGCGATGCCCGCGCAGCCAGATCGACCGCTGCGCGTCGAGCTTGTTCCGCAGACCGGCGGCCTCGGGATGGTCCGGATGATCAAGGAGCCATTCCTCGATGTCGGCCGCCAGGCCGGACTCGAACTCGGCCCACTCGTCCCCGGTCGCGGTGCCTATCCGCAACGGCCGGAACCCGGCGGTCACCGCCGCGTCGACCAGATCCGCGAGGTACAGACAAGCGTTTGCGTCGATGCCCGGCCACATCTGGCCGAGTTCGGCCTCCGTCGGCGGGCGCTCCCAGAACTCGGCGCCGAACAGCAGCCGCCCGCCCGGGCGGACCAGCTTCCTCAGCTCGGCCAACGCCTCCGGGATCGTGCCGAAGGCCTGATAAGCGCCGATGCTGATCACCAGGTCGGCGGCCTGCGCATGCTGCGCCGCCTCACCAACTACAAAGGACGCTCGATCCGTCAGGCCGCGCTGTTCGGCCGAAGCCCGGCCCCGGTCCAAATCCGGGCCGGCGGTCTCTCGGCTCAGTTCGTCTGCGCGCCCGTTTTGTGACAAGCTGGTAGGCCGCCCAGTCTCGGAGGACGAGTGAATACTGCACAGATTCCATCACCCACGCCGAGGTTGGCGTTTCGGCGGATGACCGCCGACGACCTCGACGACATGGCCGGGCTGCTCGGCGATCCCGAGGTGATGCGGTTCTACCCCAGCCCGAAGACGCGGGCTGAGGCACTCGCGTGGATCGAGTGGAACCAGCGGCTCTACCGGAAGCACGGGTATGGGCTGTGGGTGGTCACGCTGCTGGACACCGGCGAGTTCGTCGGTGACTGCGGGCTCACGCCGCAGGAGATCGAGGGCGTGGTCGAGCTGGAGGTCGGCTATCACGTCCGGGCTGAACTGCAGGGATTGGGATACGCCACCGAAGCCGCAGCGGCCTGCCGCGACTACGCGCGGGACGTCCTCGGGGCGGAGCGGCTCATCGCGATCATCCGGCCGGACAACCGGCCGTCGCAGCGGGTTGCGGAGAAGATCGGACTGCCGCTGGAGCGGAAGGCTGTGTCACGGTCGGGGCTGCCAGTGCACGTGCATGCCACGGCGTTCTGACGATCTTGCGGCGTGAGCCCTTGGTTGCGCTCCGGCTCCGGTCTACCGCCATCTCGCCGGATCGCGCGCCGCTTGCGACCGATAGTTCTCCGGCTGTCCCCGCCCGGTAGTGCGGTGACTGGCAACGTTCACCCGGGTTAGCCGCTGGAACCAGTCTTTGCCGGCCTTGTAAGTTCCTGGCGTGAGTGATGACGGCGAGACTCGGATCCGATTCGCGGAAGAGGCAGATGCAGGCGTGATCGCGCGCATCCACATGACCTCTCGGTCGGCGACCATGCCCTATCTGCCCCCGCAGAAGCGCAATCACGAGCAGGTGACCCGATGGGTCCAAGACGTCCTGCTCAAGCACTGTCGTACCTGGGTCGCAGTGCGTGATGCGGAGATCGCCGGCTATGCGGCCCTTGACGGTGACATGCTCGAACACCTCTATCTACGCCCGGACGTCCGTCGGCAGGGAATCGGCACGCTGCTGCTCGACGAGGTCAGGCGGCACAGCCCTGGCGGCGTGTCCCTACACGTCTTTCAGCAGAACACCGATGCCCGTGCGTTCTACGAGCGCCACGGTTTCACTGTCCTCGACACCAACGACGGTGATCGCAACATGGAGAACCTGCCCGACATGACGCTTCGCTGGACGCCGAACAGCGCGCGGTAAACCGCGCCGCCCAGACGAGCCGGAGGCGTACGCCGCGGTCGCGCGGGCGACCGCCCCCGCGGATGCGGGTGCGTTGCTCGGCCCCCTTGCCAAGGTGCTCTCGGTGGAAGGCTCTTAGTGGAAGCTCGTGCTGTGTAGGCGGGCCTTGTAGAACTCGGCCCCATACGGCAGCGACCGGGTGAACGACTTGGCGCCGGCGGCGTTGAAGAACTGCACCTCGGGACTGACCCAGGTGCGGTCGTCCCCGTGGTACTTCGTCCCGGTCGCCTGCACCCAGAACCGCTCGCCCGAATCGTGCTGCGAATACGACTTCACCGCGTCGTCGGCGTACTCCTGGGTCACCGCGTAGGCCGTCTTGTCGATCGTCATGACCTGGCTGCCGTCGGTCGCGAGCAGCAGGTTGCTGTCGGCGTAGCTCGCGTCGAGGCTGTGACCCATGTGGGGCGGGCCGATGGACACCTTGCGGTCGAGCGCCAGCCGGGTGCTGCGGTACGTGCCGGACACGGTGTAGACGTGGGCGTAGTCCCGGCCGATGGCCCACAGCCTGTCGTGGATGTCGTCCCACCAGACGCCGTGCGCACCAGTGAACGAGATCGTCTGGATCAAGGCGAGGGTGCTCGGATCGTGGACGGCGGTCGGGCCGTAGACGTAGAGGTATCCGACGGAGGCGGCCACCACGATGACACCGAGGTCGGGAATGCGCTCGATGGCGTGCGGGCTGTTGCCGGGCCGCGCCGTCCACAGCACGTCGTTGAGCTCCTGGACAACTTCCGTCGTCCGGTTGACGATGCCGACCCGGCCGGCGGACGCCGTGACAAGAGCGACTTCGCCGAACGCGGCGGTGTTGCGGAACTTCACGTCGCACAGATTCGACCAGCCGTCGGCCGTACCGGGGTTGAAGCGCCACTTCACCGTGTCGTTGCTCCACGCGACGTTGGACGGGTAGATCTGGATCTGGTTGTGGTACTGCTCGCACACGGCCACGTCATAGGTGGCGTACGCGTGAGCGGGGGACTCCCCGAGCAACGCCGCCGCTGGAGCTGCGACAGCCGCGGCCGCGGCAGCTTTGAAGATCGTCCTGCGACGCATTGCATCCTCCCCGGGAAGTCCTGAACGGACCTTGCCGGCGGGGATGCTATTCCGGCGACCTGTTCCGCGCGATCGTTCAACATCACGGCGGTCATGTGGAGCAGCTGCGGGAGCGAGAAATGTCGTACATTCAGTGATCATTGTCTGATGGCCACCGACTTGTACGGGATTCGTGTCCTCGACCTGGCTCCGGACGAGCATCGCGTCCGCTTCCGCGTGTTCGTCGTGTATTACGACACCGAGGACCGGGGACACGCACCGCTTCCCGACGACCCTAGCTTCTTCCTGAGACTGCTGTCGGAGAACGGGTTGGCCCTCGACGGGATCTACGACGAGGCATGGGTGGGCGCGAACGCGCATCGCTACGTCCGGCACGTCGAGCAGGTCGCGACCAGGAACCATCCGGTCGCCGATTGGGCGCGTCTGCACGACTTCTACTACGAGCGCAACGGAAGCTGGCGCGACGAAGACCTGTTGGCGCAGGCCGACTACGACGTGGAGGTCACCGGACCGTGGTGCCTCGGATCGTTGGCGGTCGGACACTCCTGGGGCTCGGCCAGCTATATCTCCACATCGGATCGCGTATGGGAGGTCGACGCGCCGACCGTGCTAGACCTCCGGGAGCCCGCGATGAGGCTAGATCCGTTTCCGGGCGGCGAGACCGACGACGCCACGCCCAGCGATCTGTCCTTCTCCGATGACGGCGAGTATCTGGCGATGACCAGCCAGAACTGCGAGCTGGTGGTGTTGCGGACCGGGGATTGGAGTGAGGCCGCCCGGGTCAAGGACAGCGCGCTGTGGGGTCAGGACATCCAATGGGTGCCCGGCACCCACCAGATCACTCAGCGAAACATCGAGGGTGGAGCCGAACTCGACGGCGACGCACCGATCGTCGCGTACGACGTCGACACCGGCTCCGAAGTCGATGTGGCACCGCAACCTCGAGAGTTCCGGTCGCGTACGGGCCGCTATCGCGCTGACAAGTGCTTCGGCCGCGACCCGGTGGACGGCGCGTACGGGGCCGCGGTCAGTCTGCTTACTGCGGCCGGAGAATCTCGCCTGCTGCACCTGCCGAGCGGCAGGGCGTACGCCCAAGGGGTTTCCTTCACCGGCGACGAGACCCGGATGTTCGTCGGCCACGGCGGCAAGGTCCACATCCTCGATCCGGAGACCGGCCGCATCATCAAGACGCTCAACGAAGTAGGTGCGCGTGCGGTCGTCCGGCCGGACGGCGCCTATGTCGCTGCCTCGGGCGACGGCAAGCTGATCGACCTGTGGCGAGTCTCCGACGGAGCACTGCTGATGCGGTGCCGGTCCGGCGGGCGATATCTCGGTGGCACCACCGGGCTGGCCTGGTCGCCGGACGGCACGCTGCTCGCGGCTTCCGTGATCACCGGACACGACGGCTACGGCGGCGAGGTCCGGATCTATCGCGCCGGGCCGCCGGTCGAACTCGCGCTCCCGTCGTAGCGCGTGCTCGGTGTAGATCACGGTTACGCATGCCAAATCGGCTCGGTGAAGCATGCGTAACCGTGATCTGCAGCCTTCTGGGTCGACGTGTACGCGGAGGGTGTGGGGCACACAGCGGATGTTCAGCCGAGTGCGGGGAGTGGTTGAACGCTCACGCTTCATAACGATTCGATGTACGCGAATTTTCGCCGCCAAACACCGCGATATCTAACTGGATACATCGCCAACCGGCGATGCGACCAGGACGACTTGCGCGCGGAGGTCTGCGATGCATGGCGGCTACCCCGAGATGCCCGGCCGGCCCAAGACCTTGTGGTCGCGCCGTAAACAGCTCATCGCTTTGTCCCTGTCCGGGCTGCTGCTGTTCACCACAGCGGCCAGCGGGGTGTCGGGCATGCCGAAGTGGACTCGGCCGGACACCCCGGGCGCCAGTGCTGAGGCGGCGGGAGTGTCGCCGCAGCAGGAGTGGATCGGCGCGAAGGGTTCGGGTAGCTCAACCTCTCGGGGAGGTGGGGCCGCGCAGAAGACGAACCGCGTCATCCCCGCCTCGCAGCGGTCGCGGAATCCGGAGCATGAGCTGTCGCAGGAGGCCGTCGCGCCGTCCAACGTCGCCTCGGTCCAGACGGGACCGGTGACCAAGGCGCAGGGCTACCAGGCTGGAAGCAGCCAGGAGCTGTCCGACCGGCGGGACGCGTACCAGCAGGTTTATGTGAACCCGGACGGTACGCAGACGACCGTGTTCTCCACCGCGCGGGTCAACTACAAGTCCGCCGCAGGTAAGTGGGAACCCATCGACGCCCGGTTGTCCGGTGACGCCGTCTCGGGCTGGCGTAACACCGCTGACGAGGTGCGGATCGGGTTCGCCGGTCGCGCCGACGCGCGGGCGCTGGCGAGCTTCACCGTCGCTGGTGGGCAGTCGATCGCGTACGGGTTGTCGGGTGCGGCCTCCGTCGCCGGTCAGTCCGATGGTTCGCTGGTGGCGTACCACAATGTGCTGCCCGGTATCGACGTCGAGCTTCAGTCGCTTCCCGGTGAGCTGAAGGAGACGCTCGTCCTGCGCTCGGCGGCGGCCGCGCGTAGCTATGACTTCCCGCTGCGCCTCGACGGGCTGTCCGCCTCGTTGCGTGACGGCGCGGTGGTGCTGGCTGACGCCAGCGGTACGCCGCGCGCCGTGATCCCGCCCGGGTACGTCGTGGACGCCACAGGCGCCAGCGCCACACAACAGCAGGTCCGGTACGAGCTGCTGACCGTCGGCGGCTCGCCAGTCTTGCGGATGACCGTCGACAAGGCCTGGCTGCTCGATCGTGCCCGAGTGTTTCCCGTACGCGTCGACCCGACCGTCAAGCTGCCGGTCGCCAGCGACGGCGCCGACTCCGCGATGTACGTCAGCGGCTCGAGTTCCGCGTCGGGTTCCAGCGAACTGCGTGTCGGCACGGTCAACGGCGTCAACACCGCGTCCTACATCAAGTTCGCCGGCCTGGTGGACCGGCTGCGGTACCACACGATCTTCGGCGCGCAGTTGGTAGTGGTCAACTACGACTCGGACTCCTGCTCGGCGCGGCCGGTGACGGTGCACCCGGTGACCTCGGCGTGGAGCCCGGGCACGGGGTACTCGTACCCGGGTCCGTCGGTGGGCGGTTCGCTGGCGCGCAAGTCGTTCGCCCACGGCTACGTCGCCTTCGGGGAGAGCACGTCGCGTTGCCCGGCGGCGGGGGAGGTGTTCGACCTCGGCGGTTCCGGCGCGGACCTGGTGCAGCGGTGGGTCAACGGCGATCAGGCCAACTACGGCCTGTCGTTGCGGGCGCTCACGGGAGCGTCGAGCGGCAAGCGGTTCGCCGGTCCGTCGACGGCCAACCCGCCCCGGCTGTACGTGACGCACAGCCCGTACAACGCGTCGTACCAGATCTCCAACCCGGTGCCCAACCCGCCGGTGCTGCAGAACCAGGACGGCCGGGTCAACGTGACCGTCACCAACCGCAGCGCCGAAGCGTGGTCCGCGGGCGGCTACTACCTCGCCTATCGCGCGTACAACGCCAGGACGGGCGCGGCGGTCGGCCAGCAGCGCGCCGCGGACCTGACCGGCAGCGTGGCACGCGGGGCGAAGGTGACGCTGAGCGCGACCATCAAGCGGCTGCCGCCCGGGCGGTACTTCCTCGACTTCACCATGGTCCGCGCCGGCGGGGTGGTCTTCACCGACCACCAGGTCGCACCGGCGCGCATGGTGCTGGAGGTCATCGACATCCCGCCGGTGGTGCAGGAGCTGTACCCGCCCAACGGCTACTCGGCGCAGACGCTGTCGCCGCAGCTGTGGGCGCGGGCGGTCGACGTCGACGCGCCGCCCGGCGTCACGCTGAGCTACAAGTTCGAGGTCTGCCAGCAGACCGCCACCGGCGGCACGACCGGCTGTTTCAACTCGGGCTTCCAGGCCAAGACGGCCTGGACCGTGCCCAGCGGCAAGCTGACCTGGAGCAAGACCTTCGTCTGGAAGGTCACCGTCAAGGACGGCTCCAACGAGACACCGTCGCCTCAGTCGACGCTGCTCACCGCAGTGCCGCAGCCCGAGATCACGTCCCGGATCGCCGCGTCGGCCAGCGCCGAGCAGGACCGGGAGTTCGACGCGCAGACCGGCAACGTCACGACGGTCGCGATGGACGCCACGGTCAGCACGGTCGGACCGGACCTGAACCTGGTCCGCACCTACAACAGCCTGGACCCCCGGCGCGACAGCCTGTTCGGGGCCGGCTGGTGGACCCGGTACGACATGCGGGTCGTGGCCGACGACGACGGGTCGGGCAACGTGACCGTCACGTATCCCGACGGGCAGCAGGTGCGCTTCGGCAAGAACCCGGACGGCACCTTCGCCGCGCCGGCCGGCCGGACCGCGTCGCTGACCTGGAACGGAACCGTGTGGGCGTTGACCGACAAGGCGAAGATGGTCTACCAGTTCTCCGCCGCCGGCCGCCTGGTGAAGATCACCGACGCCGCGCTGCGGTCGATCGTGCTGACCTACAGCACCACCGACGGGAAACTGGCCCGCGCCCGGGTCTCCAACAGCCAGACCAACACCGCGGGCCGGTCGATCGTGTTCACCTGGTCCGGCAACCACATCGCCACCGTCGCCACCGATCCGGTCGGCGGCACCGCGCCGACGTGGACCTACACCTACACCGGCGACCAGCTCACCTCGGTGTGCGCGCCGGGCAACGCGTGCACGCGGTACGCGTACAGCGCCGGATCGCACTATCGCAGCGGGGTGCTGGACGCCAAACCGGAGTCGTATTGGCGGCTCGGCGAGGCGCAGGGCACCGCCGCCGCCAGCGAGGTCGCCGTGAACCTGGGTAAGGACGCGGCCACCTACGCCAACGTCACGCTGGCCACGGCCGGTGCGCTGACCGGAACGCAGGAGACCGCGGCCGGCTTCAACGGCACCTCCTCCGCAGTCACCCTGCCCAAGGGCGCGCTGAAGAAGTCCCGGGACGGCGCGGTCGAGCTGTGGTTCAAACCGACCGCGACCGGCGGAGGCGGACCCCTGCTGGGCTACCAGGACAAGGACCTGAGCGCCGCCTCCACCACCGGTGTGCCGCTGCTCTACGTGGGCACCGACGGCAAGTTGTACGGGCAGTTCGGCGGGACGTCGATCGCCCCGCTGGCGTCCACCGCCACCGTCAACGACGGCCGCTGGCACCACGCCGTGCTGTCGATCATGGGCGGCACCCAGACGCTGTGGCTCGACGGCGCCAAGGCCGCTGAGCGTACGGGCATGACGGTGGAGCACTCGCTGCTCACCTTCAACCAGGTCGGCGCGGCGTACGCCACCACGCCGGCGTCCTGGCCGGGCTGGGGCTCGGCGGCGCGGCGCTACTTCACCGGCGCGATCGACGAGGTCGCCGTCTACTCCCACCCGCTGGGCCTGGCGGCCGTCGCCGCGCACTACAGCTACGGCGCGGGCGCCAGCCAGCTGTCGTCGATCACCCTGCCCAGCGGCAAGGTGGCTGCCGAGTTCAGCTACGACACCGCGGCCGACCGGGTCGTCAAGCACACCGACCGGCACGGCGGCACGTGGCAGATCGGCGCGCCGCTGGTCTTCGGCGGTAAGGACGACCTGCGGCGCAGCGTGCAGATTCTGGACCCGTCGAACCGTCCCTACCTGTTCGAGTACGACGGGATGACCGGCCAGCTGCTGCGCTCGGGTTCGCCGATGGGGCTGGAGACCCGCGAGGAGGACCTCTCCCTGCCGGTCGACCCGCCGGCCGAACCGCCGACCGAGGTCTGCACCGCGCCCGACCCGAGCGACCCGTCGTTCTGCACCGTCATCCCCGGCGACGCCGGCGGTCCGGTGTTCGTCCGGCATCCGCTGGAGGGCATGGCGATCCGCACGTTCGAGTACGACGCCGACGGCAACCAGACGGTGGTCACCAACGAGAACGGCGACGCCGCCCGGATGACCTACGACGCGCGCGGCAACGTCGTCTCGACGCGTACCTGCCGCACGTCGACCGTCTGCTTCACCAGCTACTCGACCTATCCGGCGACCGTGACCGACCAGTTCGATCCGCGCAACGACCTGCCGACCGAGACCCGCGACGCCCGCTCCGCCAGCGCCACCGACGCGACGTATCGCACGACGTACGCGTACACGTCGTTCGGGGAGCTCGCCACCCAGGCGAACCCCGACGGCAGCACGGTGAGCCACACTTACACCACCGGTGGGGAAGCGGCGTACGGCGGCGGCAGCGTCCCGGCCGGGTTGCTGCTGACCACGACCGACGCCCGCGGCAAGATCACCCGGTACGCCTACTACCAGAACGGCGACCTGTACCGGGTCACGCAGCCGTCCGGGTTGCAGACGAGCTACACATACGACGCGCTGGGCCGGACCGCCACCGAGACCGAGATCTCCGACGCGTACCCGTCCGGGCTGGTCACGACCTACACCTTCGACGCCCTGTCGCGTCCGGTCACGACGACCGAACCCGTGACGAGCGACGCCGTGACCGGGCAGACCCACCAGAAGAAGTCCATCACGACCTACGACGCCGACGGCAACGTCATCCGGGTCGAGGTCGACGACGTCGCCGGCGCTGACGCCACCCGGGTGAGCACCTGGGAGTACGACGACTTCAACCATCCGGTCCGCATCGTCGACGCGGCCGGCAACGAGACCGTGAAGAACTACGACCGGTACGGCAACGAGACGACGGTCGTCGACGCCAACGGCAACCGGTACGACTACGCGTACACCGCCCGCAACGCGCTGTCGGAGGTCCGGCTGCGCGACTACAAGGGCGACGGCGGCCCCAACGTCGGCGACTACCTGACGCTGCACACCTACTCCTACGACTACGCCGGGCGGCTGGCCAGCGACACCGACGCCATGGGCCGCCGGCTGGAGTACGAGTACTACGGCGACGACCTGCTGTACCGCATCGTCATGAAGAACCTGCGCAACGCCGACGGCACCACCCGGGACTACGTCGTGGAGGAGGACACCTACGACGGAGCCGGCAACCTGTCGCGGCAGGCCGCCGCCAACGGCACCCAGGTGACCCAGCGGACCTTCACCAAGGTCGGCAACATCGCCAGCCTCGTCACCGACCCCGGCGGCCAGGCGCTGACCGCCACCTACACCTACGACCTGATGGGCAACGTGACCCGCACCACCAGCACCGGTCGCCCGTCGAACGTGCCGTGGGTGCTCGCCACCACGACCGAGCAGACCGACTACGTCTACGACGACACCGGCAACGCCATCCGGCAGACGGTTACGGCCGGTTCCACCACCCGCGTCAGCACCAGCACCTACGACCAGCGCGGACTGCTGACCTCCACCACCGACCCGCTGGGGCGCACCACCACCTACACCAACGACCAGCTCGGCCGCCGGATCAGGGCGATCTCGCCGTCGGTGACCGTCGAGCAGGACGGCGGCGCGCCCACCACCGTCACGCCGACGATCCTCACCGGATTCAACACGTTCGACGAAGCGGTCAGCTACCGCGACGAGCGCAGCAACATCACCCGCAACAACTACGACGAGCTGGGGCGGGTCGTCAGCAGCGTCGCGCCGTCCTACCGGGCCCCCGGCGCGCTGACCGCGACCGAGTCCGCCGTCACCGCCCGCTACGACGCCGCCGGCAACATGCTCGAGAAGATCGACGGGCTCGGTCACGCCACCCGCTACACCTACGACCAGCTCGGCCGGCTCACCGCCACCGACGAGCCCGGCGCGACCGACACCGAACGCGCGATCACCCGGCGCACCTATACGCGTACGGGCGAGCTGCTGTCGGTGACCGGACCCAACGGGGCGCGCACCGAGGCGACCTACGACGATCTCGACCGCCAGGTCACCTCGACCATCGTGGAGCGATACCCGACCGCACGGACGCTGACCACCCGGTACGCCTTCGACGACGCCGGCAACGTCACGTCGATCACCTCGCCCAGCGGCAACGTCACCACCAACGCGTACGACGGGCAGGGCCAGCTGATCCAGGTCACCGACCCCAGCGGGACGAAGATCTCCTACGGGTACGACAACGACGGGCGGCAGGTCCGCACCAGCGACGGGCTCGGCCGCACCGAACGGGTGGACTACGACCCGCTCGGCCAGGTGACCGCCGAGTCCGACGTCGCTCCCGACGGCACGGTGCTGCGTACCCAGACGTACACCTACGACGCCGTGGGCAACCAGCTCTCCTCGACCAGCCCCGGCGGGATCACCACGACCTACGCGTACGACACGCTCGACCGGCTGATCCGCCAGGTCGAGCCGGTCACCGACACGACCTCCATCACCACCGGCTTCGGCTACGACGCGGCCGGCAACCAGACCCGGTACACCGACGGGCGGGGCAACCAGACCTACTTCACCTACAACAGCCTCGGCCTGCTGGAGTCGCAGATCGAACCGGCGACCACCGCCCACCCGACGGCCACCGACCGGACCTGGACGCTGACCTACGACGCGTCTGGGCAGCCTGTGCGGCTCGCCGCACCCGGCGGGATCACCACGACCCAGACCTACGACGCGGCCGGGCGGGTCATCACCGAGGCCGGCGCCGGGGCAGGCACAGCCCAGCAGTCGTTCGGCTACGACATCGTCGGCCGGATGACTCAGGCCACCTCCGCGGCCGGCACCGACACCTACACCTACGACGACCGCGGCAACCTGCTCACCTCCGCCGGGCGCGGCGGCTCGGCCAGCTTCGGCTACAACGTCGACGGGCAGCTGACCAGCCGCACCGACGCGGCCGGGGCCAGCACCTACGCGTACACGAAGGGGCGGTTGTCGTCGACCCGCGACGGGATCACCGGCACCACCCAGAACTACACCTACGACGCGGCAGGATTCCTCAAGAGCATCGACTACGGCTCCAGCCGTGTCCGGTCGGTCACCTACGACAATTTCTCCCGCGTCGCCACCGACACCACGCGCAACGGCGGCGGGACGGCGGTCGCGTCGATCGCGTACAGCTACGACGTCGACGACCACCTGACCCGCAAGATCACCACTGGCACGGCCGGGGCGGGCGACAACACCTACGCGTACGACAAGGCGGGCCGCCTCACCTCGTGGACCGGGCCGCAGGGCACCGTCGCCTACGCGTGGGACGCCTCCGGCAACCGCACCCGCGCCGGCTCCAAGACCGCCACCTACGACCAGCGCAACCGGCTGCTGTCGGACACCGACTACACCTACACCTACACGGCGCGCGGCACGCTCGCCTCGCGTACCAGCTCCGGCCTGACCGAGAGCTACACCTTCGACGCCTTCGACCGGCTCACGACCGCCGGCAGCCAGACCTACACCTACGACGCCCTCGACCGGGTCGCCACCCGCAACGGCATCACCTTCTTGTACGCGGGCATGGGCGACGACGTCGTGTCCGACGGATCCGGCCAGTACGCCCGGGGCCCGTCCGGCGAGGTCGTAAGCGTCGCCAAGGGCGGCGAGGAGATGCTGGCGATCCGCGACGGGCACGGTGACGTGGTGGCCGGCATCGACCCGGACGACACCACGATGTCCCGGGTCGCCGACTCCAAGGCCTACGACCCGTTCGGCCAGGTGACCGCCAAGGAAGGCGACACCGGCGACCTCGGCTTCCAAGGGGACTGGACCGATCCGGACACCGGCCAGGTCGACATGGGCGCCCGCTGGTACGAGCCGGGCACCGGAGCGTTCACCTCCCGTGACACCGTCGACTACGACACCGGCGACTCCATCCTGGCCAACCGCTACACCTACGGCGCGGGCGACCCGCTGGCCAATGCCGATCCCGACGGGAACTGGCCGTCCTGCGGCTGGTGCCGGTCGGTGGCCAACGCGGTCGGGCGGACCGTCTCCCACGCCTGGTCGGGGGTGAAGCGAGCTGCGTCGTCCGTATGGTCGGGCGTCCGGCGGATCGGCAGCTACGTGTGGTCCGGCATCCGGTCGGTGGCCAGTTGGGCCGGATCGGCGATCCGCCGGGCGGCCACCGCCGTCTCCTCCGCCGCCAAGTGGGTCTATCACAAGGCCAAGAGCGCAGTGCACTGGGTCAGCAGCAAGGTCAGCACCGCCTATCACTGGGTGAGCCACAAGGTCTCCTACGCGTACCACCGGGTGTCCTCGACGGTCCGCAGCGTCGCCTCGTCGACGGCCGCCTGGGCCCGGCAGAAGGCCGAGCAGGCCCGCCGGGCGGTGTACGCGGCGAAGAAGCGGATCACCGAGAAGGCCCGCAGCGTCATCGAGTACGCCGTCAAGCACAACCCGGTCAAGGTCGTCGCGGCCGTGCTCAAACCGGTCGTGAACACCATCAAGAAGGTCGTGTCGGCGGCCGCGCACATACCCGCCGCCGTCGTCGCCGTCGTACGAGATGTCGTCGTCGATACGGTGAAGGCCGCCAAAGCCGTCTACCAGACGGCGGTGACCGCAGCCGGCGCAGTCGTGCAGACGGTGTCCCAAGCCGCCGAAGCGGTGGCCGACTTCGCCCAAGCCGCCGCACCCTACGTGAAGACGGCGCTGAGCGTCGCCGCCGACGCGGTGGGCGTCACCGACCTCGTCAACTGCGTGACCAAGGGCGACCTGGAGGCGTGCGCCTGGACAGCGGCCACCATCGCCGGGTACGCCCTCGGCGGCGCCGGCGGCGGCGCAGTACGCGCCGCCCGGGCCGCGAGCCTGGTCGTACGCCACGGCGACGACGTGGTCGACGCGGTCAAGACCGGCTCCAAGGTCTTCGACGAGGTGAAGAAGGTCGGCGACGACGTGGCGGACCTGGGCTCCTGCGCCGTCGGCAACAGCTTCGACGGAGCCACCCTGGTGCGGATGGCCGACGGGTCGACCAAGCGGATCGACGAGGTCGATGTCGGGGACAAGGTGCTGGCCACCGATCCGACGACCGGGCGTACCGGGGGCTTCGCCGTCACCCACGTCATCGTCGGCGAGGGCGACAAGGACCTCGTCGAGGTGACCGTCGACACCAGCACGGGCACGGGCGTCGCCAAGTCCGACGCGGCGACCGCCACCGTCACCGCCACCCGGGGACATCCCTTCTGGGACGGCGAGGCCAAGCGGTGGGTCGAAGCCGGCGACCTGCGTCCCGACGAGGGGTTGCAGACCTCCACCGGGAGCGTCGCCACCACCGTCGGCACCCGGGAGTGGACCGAGCACAAGCGGGTCTACAACCTGACCGTCGACACCCTGCACACCTTCTTCGTGGTCCTCGCCGGTCTGAATCTGCTGGTCCACAACGACGGTGCCGGGGCCTGCCCGGTCCACCAGGCGGCGTCGCTGCCGGCCGCGCTGAAGGCCAAGAAGCCCGGAGGTAAGTGCACCTGCTTCGACGGACCCCCGCAGGTGCTCAAGCGCCAGCCGGTGCAGATGGCGACCAACAGCACCCGTAAGTCCGCGATGGACGCCGCCGAGCACATCGCCGACGAGTTCGCCCAGGACGCCCACGAGTACTCCGCGTACGTCCAGCACGGCGGAAACGCAATCGACGACCTCGTCGGCGGCCAAGTCCCGATAGGACACTCCGGCTTCGAGGTCGCGCTCGTCGCCGGCATGGTCGGCGCCCGGGTGGGCATCCGAAAAGTCGGCCGGCTGCTGAGCCGAGCCAGATAGCGACGAAGCAGCACGTGTGATGACCGAAGCGAGCCCTGGAGAGAAGACGTGACAACCGACGGACGAAGACGAGAACTCCGCCTTCCGCGGCTGCTGGCGGTGCTGGCACTGCTGCTGACCACGGCGGTGACGGTCCGACCTGGTGCGGCGGCCGCCGACGCGGCCGGGCTCGGCGGCGACTACGTGGCACTGCCCAGAGGTGCCGAGCTGCTCGACACTCGCGACGGGACCGGCGGGCGTACCGGCGTGGTCGGCGCCGCCGGGGTCGTGAGCTTCCCGGTGCTCGGTGTGGGCGGCATCCCCGCCTCCGGAGTCAGCGCCGTGCTGGTCCGGCTGGTCACCACGAGCGGCACCGGTTCCAGCTGGCTTCGGGTCTATCCGGACGGCACAACGCCCAACGGCGTCTCGCACCTGAACATCAGCGGCACCGAGCAGGTCTCGAACACCGCGGTCGTGCGTCCCGGCGCCAACGGCCGGATCGCCGTCCGCAACAACTCCGGCAGCGTGCACATCGTCGTCACCGCGCAGGCGTACTTCCTGTCCGCACCGGGCGGCGGGGGCGGGTTCGTCCCGGTGTCGCAGAACAAGATCGTCGACACCCGGGACGGCCTCGGCACCACCAAGGCCAAGATCGCCGCGAAGGCCACCCGCACGATCACACTCACCGGTGGGGTGATCCCCACCGGCGCGAAGGCCGTGCTGGCCGACGTCATCGCGGTCAACGTGACCGCCGCCGGATGGCTCGGCGCGGTACCGGCCGGCGGGGCCTCGCCCACGCAGTCGATGCTCAACTTCGTCCCGACAGGGCATCACTCGCATGCCCTGTCCCTGCCGCTGTCCGCCTCCGGCCAGGTGACCTTCCTCAACCAAAGCTCAGGCGCGATCGACCTGGTCATCGCGCCGTACGGCTACATCACCGCCAGCACCAGCGAGGGCGCCGGCTACCGCTATGTCCCGACGACCCGGCTGTATGACAGCGGCAGCGCCCTGTCCGCCGGCGCGACGGTGGACGTACAGGTGGTCGGCAAACTGGGCATGCCGACTCGGGGGGTGGCCGCGGCGATCGTCAATGTCACCGTCGCGAGCCCCAGCGCCGCCGGTGCCGTCAAGGTATGGCCCACCGGCACCACGGAACCCAACATCAGCCAAGTGCACAACCGCGCCGACAAGACGGTGGCCTCCCTCGCGATCGTCAAGCCGGGTGCCAACGGCACGATCCGGATCAAGAACAACGCCGGCACCGCCCGGATCGTCGTCGACCTCCAGGGATACTTCGGCGACCCGATTCCGCCGGCTCCGACCGAGTCGTACGCCGCCACCGTCGGCCTGCAAACAGGTCCGGTGACGGGCGCCGCGCTCGGCATGGTGGAGTACGCCTACACCGACAACATCGGCCGGACCCTGATCGGTCACCAGACCGATGTGGACAATTTCGGCTCCGTGCAGTGGACTGTCGTGTCGGGCAGCGAGGCGTTCTCCGGCCAGCCCTCCCTGGCACTGCTCTCCGACGGCAAAGCTCAAGTCGCCGTCCGCTATTCCGACTCCGACGTGTGGGCGCGTACGCAGTCGGCGTTGGGCTCGGCGACCTGGAACGCGTGGGCGGACTTCGGCGGCTCCATGGCCGCCGCGCCCGCACTGACCCGGCTGCCGAACAACGTCATGGCGGTGTTCGCAGTGGACACCGACGGAGCGCTGTGGGTATACCAGCAGACCGGCACCATCCCCGCGTGGAAGTCCCTGGCGAAGCAGAGCCTGGTCGGCACCCCGACGGTCGTCGCCACCCGAACCGGGGTCCGGCTGTTCATCCGGACCACCACCGGCACGGTGAAGACCGCCGAGTACTCCGGCGACGTCCTGTCCGCGTGGGTGGACCTCGGCGGGACCGGCGCGACCAAACCCGCGGCGGTCGTCTACCCCGGTTACCGGATCCGGCTGTTCGCGCAGCAGGACGACGGCACGATCGCGACCAAGTATCAGGACACCGACGGCGTGTTCCCCGAGGCGTGGACGTCGTTGGGCGGCTCCCCGGCAGCCGGTGCGCCGTCGGCTGTCCTCGACCCGGTTCTCGGCCGCACCGCCGTGGTCGCTCGGGACTCGGCCGGGAACGTGCTGGTGTCGTGGGAGACGTTGCAGGGCTCGGGCGAGTTCGCCGTCTGGTCGCCGGCGATCCCGGACCTGTTCGAGCAGACCGCGACGGACCCGACGATCGTGCCGCTGACCAATACCACCGGACAGACCTGGGCGATCCTGTTCCGCACCGTCAACAACGCCACACGCGTCTATCAGCGGGCAGCCGCGTCCGGTCTGTCGTCACTGGCCGCCCGCTCTGCGGGCAGCGCGGGATTCACCGCCCACACCCTTCCCGCACCGCCGGCTTAGCCAGATCCACTCACCCGCTGAGCGCCCCGCCGTGCCCCACGGTGGGGCGCTCCCCAGCAAGGAGCGATAGTGAAGCTTCGTAAGACATTGGCCGCCATCGGGCTGATCCTGGCGGTGGGCGCCGTCGGCCTCACCCCGCCCGCCCCGGCCGGGGCCGACGCCGCCGGCCTGGGCGGCGACTTCGTCCCGTTCAGCGCCCCGACCGTCGTCATGGACACCCGCGACGGCACCGGCGGTTTCACCGGCAAGGTCGGCGCGGACGTCACCAAGGCGTTTCCAGTGCTCGGCGTCGGCTCGATCCCGGCCACCGGAGTGAGCGCGGTGCTGCTGAAGGTCGCCACGGTCGACCCGACCGCCGGCACGTACCTGCGGCTGTGGCCGGACGGCCAGACCGACCCCGGCATCACCATGCTGACCGTGGCCGCCGGGCAGGACATGTCCAACGCGCTCACCGTGGCGCCCGGACCGTCCGGCAAGGTCGTCGTCAGCAACTCCAACGGCAGCACCCACATCGTCATCGTCGCGCAGGGCTACTTCCGCACGGCCGTCGCCGGCACCGGCGGCGGATTCGTCCCGGTCACCCAGACCAAGGTCGTCGACACGCGTACCGGGGTAGGCACGACCAAGGCCAAGATCGCCGCCGGTGCGACCCGCACCATCGCCCTCACCGGCAGCCTGGTCCCGGCCGGCGCCGCCGCGGTCGCCATCGGACTCTGCGTTCCCAGCACCACCGCCGCCGGCTACCTGACGGTGCTCCCGGCCGGAGTGTCGTCCACGCGCTCCACCCTCAACTACGAGAAGGGCACGTCGTCGTCGCTAGCGGCGGTCAAACTCTCCTCCGCCGGCCAGATCACCGTGACCAACCACGGCAGCGTCGCGGTCGACCTGGTGATCACCATGGAGGGCTACTTCACCGCCTCACCGGCGACCGGCGCCGGATTCCGGCTCGCCACCGGGCGCGTCCTCGACACCCGTCAGACCACGGCGATCCCCGGCAACGGCACCGTCGACTTCCAGGTGACCGGGCGGCTCGGCATGCCGACCCGAGGCGTGGCCGCGGTGGTGGTCAACCTGACGGCGGTCGGCCCTACCGGTAACGGCTGGCTGCGGATGTGGCCGCTCGGCAGCTCCGAAGCCCCGGCGACAGGCCAGGCGCACTTCAACGCCGACAGCAACAGCGGCAGCCTGGTGATCGTCAAGCCCGGCACCGACGGCAAGGTACGCCTGCGGAACGGCGGCACGACCGCCATCGACGTCGTCGCCGACGTGCAGGGCTACTTCGCCGACCCGATCCCGGTCGCGCCGGTGGAGGCGTACGCGCCGACGGTCGGCGTCCAGGACGCCCCGGTCGCGGGAGCCTCTCTCGGCACGGTGGACTACGCCTTCACCGACAACATCGGCCGAGTCCTGATCGGACACCAGACCGACGTCGACAACTTCGGCTCCGTCCAGTGGACCGTCATGTCCGGCAACGAGGCGTTCACCGGTCGGCCGGCGCTGACCAAGGCCGCCAGCGGCAAGCTCGAACTGGCCGTGCGCTACTCCGACTCCGACGTCTGGTCGCGGGGCCAGACCGCGGTGGGCGCGGCGACCTGGACCGCCTGGTCCGACCTCGGCGGCTCGATGGCGGGCGCACCGACGCTGGCCGTCACCGACGGACTGACCTCGGCGCTGGCCGTCGACGCCGACGGCCAGCTGTGGATGCGTACGCCGTCGGGTCTGGCGCCCGCCTGGCGCAACCTCGGCGACAAGAACCTGACCGGTACGCCGGTCGTGGCCGCCACCCGCGACGGCATCCGCATCTTCGCCGTCGACACCGACGGAGCGGTGCAGACCGCGACCTACACCTCCGGCGTCCTGTCGGCGTGGACCAGCCTCGGCGACGTCGACGCCACCGGCACTCCCAGCGTCGTGGTGTCCCCGGGCTACCGGATGCGGGTCTTCGTGCGTACCGCCACCGGAGTCGTCGTCACCCTGCAGCAGGACACCACCGGCGCCTTCCCGGCCGAGTGGACCACCCTGGGCGCGTACCAGTCGGCGGGCTCGCCGTCGGCGGTGCTGGACCCGATCCTGGGCCGCACCGCGGTCGTCACCCGCAGCCCGGACGGCCAGATCATGCTGGCGTGGGAGACGGCGCAGGGCTCGGGAGTCTTCGGCGACTGGTCGCCGGCGATCCCCGACCTGTTCGAGACCGCCGCGACCGATCCCACGCTGGTGCCCGTCGCCAACACCACCGGGCAGACCTGGCTGATCCTGTTCCGCAACGCCAACAACGCCAACCGCATCTACGAACGCCAGCCGGTCAGCGGGCTGGCCGGGTTGACCAGCCGGACCGCGGGCGGCGGCGGGTTCACCGCGCACACGCTGCCCACGCCGCCGGTACGGGACTAGGTACGGGAAGCGCGATGAAGGTCACGTTCCACCACCGGTCGCTAGCGTGCCCGCCATGGGCTACGCAATCGGCAAGTGGGACCTCCTGGCTTCGATGATTGTGAATCCAGAGAGATGAAGACGCCTCTCCGGCGACCGGGGCTGACCGTCGCACTCGTCATGGCACTCGCCACGACGGTGCTCACGGCGGTCGGCCCCGCCCCCGCCCAAGCGGCCGACACGATCACCTGCGCACCGCAGGCGACGGTCTTGGCCGCCGACACCGGCGGCAAACTGTGGCGGTATCCGCTCACCAATCCGGGCAACGTCAGCTCGAGCTGGTCCGCCCGCAGCCAGATCGGCAACGGCTGGCAGACCTACGGCCGCGTCCTCGGCGGACCCGGCGGACGGGTCTACGGAATCAAGTCCACCGGGCTGTTCCGCTACCGGTGGACCGGCAGCGCCTGGGAGGTCGTCAACGGCAGTCCAGCGGTGAACATCAGCACCAGCTTCACGCAGTACACCACCGCGAGCTTCCGCGACAAGATCACCGTCGATGAGCGCGGCGACTTCTTCGCCGTCGACGGCAACGGCAAGCTGCGCACCTACCGCTACAACGAGGCCGCCAGCACCTGGACCTTCGCCGGCCGGCTGCTGGACAGCGACTGGGGTAAATACAACCTCATCGTCGCCGCCGGAGCCGGGGTGCTCTACGCCCGCAACGCCACCACGGGCAGCTTCTACCGGTTCCGGTACGAGGCCGACAGCCAACGCTGGATCGAGTACAACGTCCTCGTCGGCACCGGCTGGCAGGTCTTCACCAAGGGCATCTTCTCCGTCGGCGGGGACACCCTGTTCGGCATCAAGGCCGACGGAACGCTGTCGCAGTACCGGTTCCGCGAAGACACCCACGCCTGGGTCATCTCCGGTCATCCGGCCGGCAGCGGCTGGCAGGGGTTCGCCAACGTCCTCGCGGTGACCGACACCTGCCGGCTGGCCGTCTCCCACGTGCCGGACCGGCCCGCCGTGTCCGTGACGCGCAACGCGCCGACCACGATCACGCAGGCCGCCTCGACCTCCATCGAGCTGGCCTACACCGACAACATCGGCCATCTGATGCACGGGCGGATGAGCCCGGACAACTTCAGCTCGCTGCAGCTCACCCCGATCTCCGGCAACGAGGGATTCAGCGGGCGACCGGCCCTGTCCGAGACCACCGCGAACCTCGTCCGCGTCACCGCCCGCAACCTCAACAGCGACATCTGGACGCTGACCCAGTCCGGCGCGGGCAGTCCAGGCTGGAGCGCCTGGACCGACCTCGGCGGCCGGATGGCGACCGCACCAGCGGTGGTGCGCCTGTCCAACCAGCGTGAAGTGCTCTTCGCCGTCGACGCCGCCGGCGCTCTATGGGCTCGCTGGCAGGACCCGGTGCAGGCCGATCTGCTCGCCTGGCGCAGACTCGGCGGCACCGCACTCGCGGGCACCCCGGTGGTCGTCCCGCTGGCCGACGCCGCCGCGATGGTCTTCGTCACCGACACCACCGGCGCACTCCAGGCCGCCCGCTACTCGGCCGGGACGCTGCAACCGTGGACCGACCTCGGCGGTGGCACCACCGAGCCGCCGTCGGTCGTCACACTGCCCGGCTACCACCTGCGGCTGTTCTCCCGCGACGCCACCGGCCAGGTGGTGACGACGGCGGCCGACTCCACCGGCGCCTTCAGCGGCGAATGGACTCCGGTCGGCGGCACGGCGACGACCCCGGCCGGAGCGCCGAGCGCGCTGCTGAGCCCGGTCACCGGACGGATCGGCGTGTTCGTCCGCGGCACCGACGGCTACATCCACTACGCGCCCGAGACGGCACAGGGCTCCGGCGTCTGGGGCGACTGGATTCCCGCGCAGGAGATGTTCGAGACGTACGCCACCGACCCGACCGCGTTCGGATTCCGCAACGCCAACGGCGCCAACGCGGCGTACGTGGTGCGTACCGCCGCGCAGACGGTGCGGCTCTACACGGTCCAGGAACCGCTGAACCTCACCGCGTTCGGCAAGCAGTACCCGTCCGCGAGCGCCGAACAGCCGTAGCTGCTGCGACAACGCGTTCTTCGGCCTCCGACATCCAGGTCAGGGGCCGAAGAACGCGGCGTACATGGGGGAGCCGAAACCGGTCAGGCGCTTCAGTTCCGCGTACGCCTCAGCCGCCAGCTGCTGCGCCCGCGGATCGTCACCGGAAGCGACCGCCATCGCATGCGTGGCGACCGCCCGCAGATACCGGTCGCCGATCCGCCCGGCCAGGTCGCGGGCGGCGGTGGCATCGTCGAACGCGTCGGCCCGACCGACACTCAGCCGGACCGCGCAGCGGGCCAGCGTCGCCTCACACTGCGTCGGCAGATCCCCGGTCGTCGCGGTCAGCTCGATCGTCTCGGCCAGCGTCCGCTGGGCCGCGACCGCGTCGCCGAGCCGGAACTCCAGCTGACCCAGCATCGCCAGTGCGGCGCCCTCCACCCCGGTCGCGTTGATTCGCCGGGCGATCTCCAGCGCCTCCCGGACCCCGGCCAGCGCCTGCCGCTGGCGGCCCGCGTCGAACCGCGCGTCGGCCATGTTGCTCAGGCTGGCCGCCACATGCAGCGGTGTGCCGTGCGTACGCCGCAGCCGCAGCGCCTGGTCATGGCACCGCACCGCCTGCCGCGGATCACCCCGCAGATAGAACAGGTTCCCCAACGCGTCCAGGCAGCCCGACCGCCGAAGCTGATCGCCGAGCCGCCCGGCCAGCTGCGCACCCGACCGCAGGTCGGCCTCGGCGCCAACGGCGTCCCCACCCGCCTGCCGCAGCTTGGCCCGGTAGTACAGGGTCACCGCGTGCTCGGTGGTCAGGTCCAGCGCCGCCGTCATGGCCAGGCTGCGTTCGATGAGCCGGTGCGCCTCGGCCGGCGCGCCGCCGCGCCAGAACAACGCATAGCTCAGCCACGCCAGGCGTACCGCCGGGCGGGTGGCCACGCCGCCGATCTCGCTGGCCCGGGTCACCGCAGCCGCGATGTTCGGCTGCTCGGCGTCCAGCCAGGCGGGCACCTCGGCGGCGTTGCCCGGCAACGGCGACCACGGCGGCGACCAGGGCCCGTCCGGCGCCGGCCGGGCCGGTTCCGGCAGCGAGTCCGCCGGTGTCCAACCACCGTTGAGCAGCGCCGTCGCGTGCTCCACCGCGAACGCGTACGACTCGATCAGCCGCACCAGCGCCGCCGCCCGCTCCGGCGCGCTCTCCCGTGCCCGCGCGTCCTCCCCAGCGAGGATCCGCAACAAGTCGTGCAGCTCGTAGCGGCCCGGCAGCCGCGGCTCCAGCAGCCGCTGATCGGCCAGCGTCTCCAGCACCTCATGCGCCTGCCGGGGCGCGACGCCGAGCAGCGCCGCGGTCGCCCCGACCGTCACCACCGCCAGCGGCACCTCGCCGACCAGGCGGAACGCGCGTGCGCACAACTGCTCATGCGGACCGCCCTCCGACAGCGGCTCATACCCCAGCCGCAAGGTCCGCCGGACGCCGACGTCGTCATAGGACAACTCGTCCAGCCGCCGGGCCGGGTCGTCGAGCCGCTCCACGAACGCCTGCAACGGCCACCCCGGCCGGCTCGCCAGCCGGGCCGCCGCGATCCGCAAGGCCAGCGGCAGATTTCCGCACAGCTCGGCCACCCGCCGAGCCCCGCCGGGATCGGCAGCGATCCGCTGCCCAGCCCCGGCCTGCCCCAGCAACTCGACCGCGTCGCGCTCGGCAAGTACCTCCACCGCCAGATGCCGGCCACGGGGGAGCGTGGCCAGGTGACGCCGGCTCGTGATCACCGCCGCCGCCGGACCAGCCGGCAACAGATCCGCCACCTGCGCGGCGCTGTCGGCGTTGTCCAGCACCAGCAGCAGCCGGCGGTGCGCGGTGTGCCGGCGGAACGCGGCGGCCGCCTCGGCCTCCTCGCTGGGCACAGCAGCAGCTGGTACGCCGAGCGCCCGCAGCAGCCGGGCGATCGCGTCGACCGGGCGTACGGGGATCGCACCCGTCTTGGCCCCCCGCAGGTCGAGGTAGAGCACGCCGTCGGGGAAGCGAGCCGCCAGCTGATGGGCGACGTGCACCGCCAGCGCCGACTTGCCCACCCCGCCCGGCCCGTGCAGCGCGACGACCGATCCGGCGTCGCCGTGCAGATCCCGCAGAATCGCCGCCGTCTCCGCCGCCCGCCCCACGAACGGCTCCACGGCCGGGGGCAGGTCGTGCACGGCCGGTCGGCTGGACACCGTCGTGACCGGATCACGATGGTGCAGGATGTCGTCGTGCAGCCGCTGCAACCGCGGCCCCGGATCCAGCCCGGTCTGCTCGACCAGAACCCGCCGCGCCGTCCGGTAGGCGTCCAGCGCACCGGGCACGTCGCCCAGCCGATACAGCCCGAACATCAGCTGCTCCCAGGCCCGCTGCCGCAGCGGGTCGTCGTCGAGCAGCGCACGCGACAGGCGTACCGCCTCGGCGATGGCACCGTCGCGCAGCGTCGCCTCGGCCAGATCCTCCGCCACGAGCATCCGCCGTTCCCGCAGCAAGCCGATCCGGCGCGTCAGCAGCGGTGACGGCGGCACGTCGGCCAGCGGCTCGCCGCGCCACAAGCCCGCGGCCTCGCTCAGCTCCGCCCGAGCCCGGGTCGTGTCGCCAGCCGACAGGGACGCCCGGCCGCGTTCGGCGGCGGCGTCGAACCGCTCCACATCCCGTTCGTCCGGCCGCACCCGCACCAGATATCCGCCGTTGCGGGCGGCGATGCGCGGCGGCGTACCCGGTTCCTCCAGTAGCCGCCGCAGTCGCAGCACATAGGTACGCACATTGGCGGCGGCTGACGCGGGCGGATCCGCGTCCCACAACGCCGTGATCAGGTCAGCGGCGGCCAACGCCTCGTTGGGCCACAGCAACAGCGCGGACAGGACCGTGCGCTGCTTGGCGGACGGCAGCGGCACCGGTTGTCCGGCGATGTTCTCCACCGTCAACGGACCGAGCAGGTTGAACCGCATCGAACCCAAAGCCTTTCGCCTGTGCCTTGTAGCATCAGCGGGTGCCGAGAGCGACCTGGGGAAGCTCGCCGGAGCCGTTGGCCGTGCTACTGCGGCGGTTACGCGAACAGCTCAACCTCACCCAGCAGCAGCTGGCCACAGCCGCTGTGGTCAGTGTGGCCGCGATCCGGGATCTGGAACAGGGCCGTACGCATACTCCGCGTACAAAGACGGTCCAAGTGCTGGCAGAGTACTTCCGCCAGGCCGGGGTCGACGGCGACGCCTTGCTGGACCGGGCCGCGCCGGCCATCCCCGCTGCACGCCGATCGACCGCCGAACCGGTGGACTCCGGACCGCTGACGGTCGCGGTGCTCGGCCCGCTGCGGATCGCCCGGGGTTCCGGCGAGGTGAAGCTCGGCTCGGACAAGCTGCGCTGCCTGCTGGCCCGGCTGGCGCTGGCCGCCGGGACGACGGTCGGCCGGGAAGAACTGATGGACCTGCTGTGGGGCCCGACCCGCCCGCCGTCGGCCACCAACCTACTGCACGGCTACCTCGGCCGGCTGCGGCGACTGTGGACCGGCGACGACGGGGCACCGGTCCTCGCCGCCGCCGGCCGCGGATACCGGCTCGATCTGACCGCCGACACCCTGGACCTGCTGCGGTTTCGCCAGCTCGCCGAGGCCGGTGCGGCGACCGCCGCCGCCGATCCCGCCCAGGCGCTCGGGCAGCTGCTCGCCGCCGCCCGGCTGTGGCGCGGCGAGACCGATGTCGAGCAGCTGCGCGACAGTCCGCTGATCGCCGCCCTGACCGAGCAGTACGCCACCGTGTTGTGTCAGGCCGCCGCGCTCGGCCGGCGCCTCGGCGAGACCGACCAGGTGTTGCCGCTGCTGCGCGACCTCGCCGATCGGCTGGAACTGCACGAACCGCTGTACGCCGAACTCGTCGCGACGGCGGCGGCCGCCGGACGGCAGGCCGAGGCGCTGGCGGCGTACGACCGCATCCGGCGGGCACTGTCCACACAGCTCGGCGTCGACCCCGGCGTCCACCTGCGACAGGCGCACGAGGACGCGCTTCGGCCCCGGGCCGCGACGGTCGCCGACGCGGACCAGCCCAGCCCGCCGATCCGGCAAGTCCCCGCCGGGCCGACCGACCTGGTGGGCCGCCACGCCGAGCTGGACCGCATCGACACGGTGCTCGCGCCGACCGGCGACCCGACGGTGCGGCTGGTCCTGATCAGCGGCCCGGCCGGGGTCGGCAAGACCGCCCTGGCGCTGACGGCGGCGCAGCGGCTCAGCTCGCGCTATCCCGACGGGCAGCTCTATGCCGACCTGCGCAGCGGCAGCAGCGAGCCGGTCGCGCCGATGGACGTGCTCGGCCGGTTCCTGCGCGCGCTCGGCGTACCGGCCCGGCGGGTGGGCGCGGACGAGGCTGAGGCGTCGGCCCTGCTGCGCAGTGTGCTCGCCGATCGCCGGATGCTGCTGGTCCTGGACAACGTCCGCGACGCGGCCGCGGTACGCACCCTGGCACCCGGCCCGGGCGGCTGCGATGTGCTCGTCACGAGCCGCCAACGGCTGCCCGACCTGCCCGCGACCACGGTCGTCGACCTGTCGACGCTGTCGGTCGCCGACTCCATCCAGCTCATGAACGCGACCGTGGGTGCGGGCCGGATGTCGGCCGACCCGGCCTCGGCCGACGAACTGGCCGTCGCCTGTGGACAGTGGCCGTTGGCGTTGCGCATCGCCGCCGGCCGGCTGGCCAGCCGGCCCGCCTGGACCGCTGCGGAGCTGGCCCGGCGGCTGCGCGACGCGAACCAGCGGCTGACCCAGCTGAGCGCCGGAGACTCCAGCGTGCTGGCCAGCTTCCAGCTCAGCTACCAGGATCTGAGCGAACCGGCCCGGCAGGCGTTCCGGCTGTGCGCGCTGCACCCCGGTGACGACTTCGGCACCGCCGCGGCCGCCGAACTGCTCGGCGTGGACCCCGACACCGCCGACGACGTGCTCGGCGAACTCCTCGACGCGAACATGCTCCTGCAGTACACCGCCGAACGCTTCCGCTTCCACGACCTGCTCGGCCTCTACGCCGCCCGGCTGCTCGGCGACGAGGACCCGCAGATCGTCGACGCCGCCCGCGACCGCCTGCACCGGTGGTCGCTGCGGATGGCCACCGCCGCCGTCGACCTCATCTACCCCTCCGCGATCCGGCTCGTCACCGACCGCGACGAAGGCTCCTTCCCCGATCAGGACGCCGCCGTACGCTGGATCGACGCCGACGCCGGGTCGCTGGTCGCGCTCGTCGAGCGTACGGCGGGGACCGAATGGCATCGGCTCAGCTGGCTGCTCGCCGAACAACTGCGCGGCTACTTCCTGGTACGCCGGCACGTCGACCGGTGGCTGCGTACCGCCGAAGCCGGGCTGCGGGCCGCCACGGCCGCCGGTGATCCGACCGGGCAGGCCGTCATGCTGCTGAGCCGAGGCCAGGCGCGCTGGGTGTTGGGCTGGCACGCCCAAGCGCTGGAGGACTTCCGCCGGGGAGAGCAGTTCGCGCATTCCGCCGACTGGCCGCCCGCCTCGCCCTACCTGTGGCACAACATCGGCGTGATCCACGCCGAACAGAGCCGGTTCGACGAGGCGGAGACCGCCTATCGGGAGGCGCTGCGCCGCTGCGGGGAGGATCCGCAGCTGGCCCCGGTGCGGGCGCTGGCCCTCAACGGGCTCGGCGCCATGTACGCCGACCAGGGCCGGCTCGCCGAAGCCGCCGACTGCCTGGAGGGCGCGGTGCGGATCAACGAGGCCGCCGGGCGTACGGAGTCGGTCCTGTCCACCCGGGGAAACCTGGGGATGGTGCTGCGCCAGCTGGGCCGCGAGCAGGAGGCCGAGGAACACCTGCTGGCCGCGCTCGACGGCTACCGGAAACGCGCCAACCCGCACGGCGAACTGTCCAGCCTGGACGAAATCAGTCAGCTGCACGCCCAGCGCGGCGAGGCCGAGGCCGCCGTGGCCACCGCCCAGCGCGGCTACGAACTGGCCGTGCTCGTGCGTGACCAGCGCGCCCAAGTGGCCCTGCTGTGCACCCTCGGCGAGGCCCACGGCGTCGGCGGCGCGACGACCGAGGCGCTGCGCTGCCTCGACGAGGTCCTCACGCTGGCCACCGAACACGGCTACCCCTATTTCGCCGCACGAGCACAGGTCGCCCTGGCCGGCGTACACCTTGGTGCTGGAGCGCGGGACGCGGCCGCGAGGTGCGCGCGAAGCGGCCGGGACCTCGCGGCCGCGCACGATTTCCGGGTGGTGGAGGCGACCGCGCTTGCCGCGCTGGCCCGTTGCCTGGCCGGCGGTCCCACCGGCGAGGCCGCAGCCGTGGCGGCCGTCGAGGCGTTCCGGGCCACCGGAGCCGACGAGCTGGCCGACCGGCTCCGTGACCAGCTGGCGGTGGGCGACACCGACTCGCGGTGACGCCCACCGGCTGATCAGATCCCGCAGGACGACGCGGACCAGAGCTTGACCGGGTCGTTCGCGACGTGTGCGTGGTCGCTGTGGTCGGGATATCCCGGTCCGAGGATCTCCCGGAAGCCGTGGTACCGAGCCTCCTGCGCGAGCTTGCAGAACGACGGCGTCCCCGTCAGGTCGGCCGCGTCGCCGAACAGGTGACGGCTGTTCGACGCCCCGCCGACCGCGTTGTTGCACGAGTAGCTGCGGAACCCGCTGCTGATGGTGATCGGCACACTGCCGAGCGCCTTGCGCAGCGCCTGCAACTTCCACATCGTGACCAGCGCGTTGAACTTGGCCTGCGTGGCCGAGACCGCCCCGCCGGCCCACGTCGAGTTGCACTTGTTCAACTCGGCGTAGCTGAAGTTGATCGGGGTGCAGTCGTTGTCCTGCAACGCGTAGATCTTGGCGTAGGTGTTGTCCCCGGCGACGCCGTCGGCGGCCAGACCGTACGCCTTCTGGAACCGGATGACCGCGGCCTCGGTGGCCGGGCCGAACTCCCCGTCGAGCGCGAGCGTCGCGTTGTAGCCGGGGTAGCCGGAGACGCGGATCTGCAACTGCCGAACGTCCTCGCCGCTGGTGCCTTCCTTCAGCACCCGCGACCAGGTGTAGCAGCCGTCGGCGTGCGCGGGGGCCCCGGCGGCGAAGACCGCGGTGATCGAGGCCGTGAGCGTCATGAAGGTTGCGAGGGCGAGACTGATGATCCTTCTGCGCATAGATACTCCACGGTGGTGAGTAGCTGCTGTGCCCGACCAGCGCACCTTGCGGGAGACCGCGCGAAAGCGTCAAGGACGTTCAGGCTCTTCGATGAACACCGCGCGTGTACGCCGCGTGTACGGGCGTTGTACCTGACCAGCCCGAAGATTCGTTAGCGTTCACGCGCACCGGGCAGCACCGCCGGGTGCCCGTGAAGCGGCGTCCGACAGGAGCACGAATCCATGGGGCGTATCGAGGACATGCTCGCGCGGATCGGCGACCAGATCGACTGGGTCGACGCCGAACTGCTCAGGGACGGACTGTCCCCCCGGCTGGACGGGCTCACCGCCGCCCACGTACGCCATCTCGCCGAGCTGGAGCAGGACCTGCCGCCGCTGGTGGTGCAGCGCGCCACGATGCGCGTCGTGGACGGCGCCCACCGGCTCGCCGCCGCCCGCAGCCGTGGCCTGACCCGGCTGCCGATCGTCTACTTCGACGGCGCCGACGACGAGGCGTTCGTCATCGCCGTACGCCTCAACGTCGTGCACGGCAAGGCGCTGCGGCCGAGAGACCGATCCGCCGCCGTACGCCGCATCCTCGACACCCACCCCGAATGGTCGGACCGGTGGATCGCCTCCGTCTGCGGCGTAGCACCCCGCACCGTGGCGGCGCTGCGCCGGACCTCGTCCGACGACGGTCACCGCCTGGCCACCCGGGTCGGCCGCGACGGCCGGCGTCATCCGCTGTCGGCCCAGGAGGGTCGCCAGTCGGCCGCGGAGATCATGCGCGAGGAACCCGGGATCAGCCTGCGGCAGGTCGCGCGGCGGGCCGGCGTCTCCATCGGAACCGCCCTCGACGTACGCCGGCGCCTGCTGGCCCAGGACCCTGCCCTCACCCGAGACCCCGCCCTCACCCGAGACTCTGCGGAACCCGGCGGCCGGCCCGGTGGGGCCACCCTGCGGGCGGTCCAGCGCTGGGGCAGCCCCGACGACGGCCAGCGCAGCGGACCGACCGTACGCGACCAGCTGGAATGGCTGTCGCGCGAACCGTCGCTGCGCTACACCGACCGTGGTCGTGCGCTGCTTCGCCTCGTGACGATGACGCTGGCCTTCCTCGACCCGGGCAGCCCGCTGGCGGGCGCCGTCGCCGGCCACTGCCGCCCGTCGCTGCAATCCGTCGCCCGATCCTGCGCCCGCAGCTGGCTGGATTTGGCCGACCAGCTCGACGCCGCCGAGGAACTCGACGCCGCTGCGGCCGCGGCTCCCGCGCAAGCGGCCTGAGCGGCCGGGCAGCCGACCGCCGGACAGTCCGCCGGTCGCATGCGCGAACTGTCGCAGGCGGCCTGAGCGGCCGGGCAGCTCTGCGATCACGCGGCCGAGCTGTCGTAGACGGCCTGGTACGTCCGGTCCACCGGGGCGTTCTGCAAGGTGAACGGGGTCCAGCTCGAACCGCGATCGTGAATCCGGACGCAGTAGAGCCCGGTCCGCTTGTGAATGAAGTCGCTGTGCTCCAAGCCCGGCTCACCGCCCGTGCACTCCGCCGCGTTGTACTGCAGCCGGTGGTCGGCGTCCACGTTGACCCCGGAGCTCTCCAGCGTGATGTCGTCCTCGAACGAGGACGTCACAGTCCAGTCGGTGCCCATCGCCGACACCGGCAGCACCGGCCGCCCGCCGCTGCCGGTGCCCAGGACCTCCAGCTCGCCGAAGAAGCCACTACCCGGGTACATCTGGCGGCACTGCAGATAGAGCAGGGCGCAGAACCCGGCGTCACGGGCGCCGTCATGCGGAGACGCCAGCGTGACGACATCCTCCACGTACAGGTAGGGCGGCCAGCCCGGGGTTCCGCGCTGGACGTTCAGCAACGCCGAGCGGATCACCAGGCCGCCCATCGAATGGGCCACCACATCCACCTTGCGGCCCTTGCTGGAGTAGTTGTCGTAGATGACGTCGGCGAGCTGATGCGCCACCGTGTGGATCGACGTGTTGCGGTTCCCGTCGTTCGGGAACGAGCACCGGGTGTCGCCGCCGTAGTACCCGAAGGTCATCAGCTCACCGGTCCAGCCGTTCGCGCGCAGGTGCGCGCCGACCGAGGACCACTGGCTGGTGCAGTCGTAGCCGCCGGAAGCGGCGAAGCCGTGCACGAAGATGATCGGGTTGTCCTTGGTGTCGCCGCGGGGCGGTCCGGCTTGTGCGGGCTCAGCGGCCAGGACCAGGCCGACAGTGGCGCTGAGCGTCAGGGACGCCAAGAGGGCGGCGATGCGTCGCATCCGCGTACCTTTCCGAAAGAAGACTGTCGATCCGGATCGCTCGACGATGCGACTGCCGGCGACTGCCGTCAAGGCGCGTGTTCAACCCACGCCGGGTCGAGGGCGCGTCCCTCGGGCGCTGGGTCGTCATCAGGTGAACGTTGTCCTACGCCGCCGCTAGCATTCCTCGCGTGCTGCTGGATCAGATTCGCAATGACTCCGACCTCGCGTACGCGTTGAGCTACGCGGCCGACTTCGACGTGTCGCGGACCTACGAGTTCGTGGAAGCCGTGCACCTGTCCTCCGGCGCCGCCCTGGAACGCGTCGCCGGCGACGCCGCAGGTGGTGCGTTCTTCCTGGTCGGCGAGGGTGGCGAAGACCGCCCCGTGCTGTACGCCGACTCCGAGGGCTCGGCCGGGCTCGTCGGCTGGAACCTGCGCTCGGTCGTCGAGGCGGTCGTTCTGCTGCCCTACTGGCACGACCTGCTCGGCAGTGGTGCGGCCAGCCTGGCAGAGCTGCGCCAGACGGCCGCCTCGTTGGTGGGGGAGTACGCCGAGATCACCGAGGACGATCCGGATCAGCAGGTCCAGCAGCGGATCGCGATCGAGAAGCTGGGCCTGCCCTGGAGCGAGGATCCGCTGGCCGCCCTGTCCGCGGCGATGGCCGCGACCAGCCCCGACTTCGTCCTGTTCAACAGCGAGGAGGGGAATCCCTACGAGCTGCTCTCCTGATCGTCCCGCCGCTTCCCGCCGGTTTTCATGATCAGGGTCACTTTCACGTTGCCATAGCGACAGGAAAGTGACCCTGATCAGGCAGCCTCGATGATCAACGGAGCGTCCACTTCCCGAGAGGCGTCCACCATGTCCACGGCAGCCCCCGGCCTGCACCACGACCTGCCCTTCGACCCGACCTACGGGCACACCCTCGACACCCTGCTCGCCATCGGCCCACCCCCCGACGAGCCCGCCGACTTCGACGACTTCTGGGCCGCCCGCTACCGGCGGGCCCTCGCCGTCGACGTCGCGCCGGAACTCGGGCCCGCGAGCCGCGTCGGCGGGCACCTGATCCAGCCGATCCACTACACCTCGACCGATGGCGTACGCGTCGGCGGCTGGCTGACCACGCCGGCCGACGACCCGATCGTCCGGGGAGCCGTCTACCTGCATGGATACGGTGGACGCACCGAACCCCAACCGGACCTGCTACCGCCAGGCACCGCGGCGATCTGGCCCTGCGCAAGAGGACTGGGCACCGAAAGCCGGCTGCCCGGCGTCGCCGACAACGGGGCCGGGCATGTGCTGCACGGCATCGGCACCGCCGAGACCTACATCCACGGCGGCTGCGTGGCCGACGTCTGGTGCGCCGCCACGGCGCTGACGCGGGTGCATCCGGCGGCGGCGCAGCGGCTGGCCTACCTCGGCGACAGCTTCGGCGGCGGCATCGGAGCCATGGCCGTCGCCTTCGACGACCGCTTCGACGCCGTGGTGCTCGGCGTGCCCAGCTTCGGCCACCACCCGCTGCGGCTGACCCTGCCCTGCACCGGCAGCGGAGACGCCGTACGCCGGCATCACGACCAGCATCCCGAGGTCATCGAGGTTCTGCGTTATTTCGACGCCGCCACTGCCGCCAAACGCGTACGCCATCGGTCGCACGTGGCGGCCGCGCTGTTCGATCCGCACGTCCCACCGCCGGGACAGTTCGCCGTCTACAACGCGCTAGCCGGTCCGAAGACCCTGCACGTGCTCACCGCCGGGCATTTCGACCACCCCGGCGTCGTGACGGAGCGGTCCGCCCTCGACGCCGCCCGCAAGGACTTCCTCCAATCGTGAACCGCGCCCCACTCACCCGTGGGCAAGCCCTGGACTGATGCCTTCATCGCGGTTCGCCGAACCACACGGTGAGCGCCGCACGCAACGCGAGGGCGGCCGTGTCGGCGGGTTCGTCGATGGTCGCGGCCCAGGCGATCTGAGCATCCGGGCGGATCAGGAGTGCGTCGGCGGGCCGGTTGCCGGCGTCGGCGGTACGCAGGTCGATCCGATGCCGCCAATCGTGAGCGATCTCGCGCAGTTCTGGCCGGCCGGCCAGATCGAGCAGGACCGGGCGGGCGGTGTGCATGAGTTCCGCCACGCTCGTCGTGCCGTCGCCTGTCTGCAGGGTGAGGTCGGGCGCGAATGTGCCGGTCAAGGGATCCTGGTCGCTGCCGGGCATCGGGTAGCGGATGTCGGTGCCGGCGATCATGGCCGCCACGCGGCGCCGGGCCGGCTCGTCGGCGAGCAGATCCTGGATGACCTCCCGGAGCGCTTCCGCGGCCGGGTCGTATCCGCGGCGGAGTGCCACCTGGGCGCGGGTGTGCCGCAGCGTACGCACACCGGCGAGATGCCGTTCGCGGTGATATGTGTCCAGCAGACCGGCCGGTGCCCAGCCCTGGATGTCGGCAGCCAGTTTCCAGGCGAGGTTGACGGTGTCGAGCAGGCCGGCGTTGAGCGCCACGCCGGTGGCCGGGAAGACGTGGGCGGCGTCGCCGGCCAGCAGGATCCGCCCGGCGCGATACGTCTCGGCCTGCCGGGCCTGGAACACGAAGCGTGACAACCGGCGCGGCTCGGTCAGCGGCAGCTCCCCACCGAGTATTCGGCCGACACTCTCCCTCAGCTCGCCGAGCGTCATAGGTGTGTCGTCGGTCGGGTCGAGTTCGTCTTCGACGGTCGACAGGATCATGATCTCCGGGGTGAGCCAGCCGAACGCGACCACACCACGGTCCGTACGCGTGTAGCCCGCGCTGATCCGGCCCAACTCGGCAGTCTCGATGTCACCGTTGTCGTGCCGGGTCACCGAGGCGGGGATGGCGACTTGGCCGAGCCGATTCACGTCAGGGTAGGTGATCCCGGGGAACGCGATGCCAGCCAGGTCGCGGACGCTGCTGTAGGCGCCGTCGCAGCCGACGAGATACGACGCCCGCAGCTGGGACTGCCCGTCCGGACCGCGTACGTCGACGACGACCCCGCTGTCGTCCTGGCCGACCCCGACGACTTCACAGCCCCGGCGGATGTCGGCTCCGAGTTCGCGGGCGCGGTCGTAGAGCAGACGCTCCAGTCGCGGCTGGGGCACCTGCAGGGCCTGCAACGGCGGATCGTCCAGTCCGGTGAGGTCGAGATGGACGCCGCCGAACGGGTAGCGGGGAGCCGGATGCGGATCGGTGCTGGCCGCCTCGAAGCGCTCCAGCAGACCCCGATAGCGCAGCAGCTGGAGGATCTGGCCGCTCAGCCCGTTGGCCTTCGGGACATCCCGGGGGTGTCGATGCCGTTCCAGGACCAGCGGCCGTACGCCCGCCAGGCGCAGTTCGGCCGCCAGCATCAGGCCGGTCGGGCCGGCGCCCACGACGATGACATCGGCATCCACTTCGTTGCTCCGTTCACGCGGGGTGGCTTGTCGCAGGCCAGCCTGCCGTGCGGAGCAACGGAAGATCAACAGCTGTCTTCGCACCGCCGCATAACACCGCGCTTATGGATCGGCGGCCGGATCACGTCAGGCGGCCAGGCCGCCGTCGATCATTCCGGCGGTGTTCCGGTCCAGGTCGGCGTACGCCCTGGAGCCTGCCGCGAGCAGCCCGCCGATGTGCTCCGTGCGGCCGGCGGAGGTGCCGAGATCGGTCGATGCGATCGTGACGCTGTCGGCGAGCGCCTGGGCCAGCTCGGCGGCTTCCACCAGGGCGCCGAAGATCGCCGATGGCGGCGCGGACTCGGTGTCGGTGTGGACCTGGCGGATGTCAGCCGAAGACAGGCCGAGTTCCTGGGCCGCGCCCAAGAGCAGGTCCGGCTGGACCGACACCGCGTTCGGGCGGCTGTCTGCCGTCATGGGTCACCTCGGTTTCACGGGTTTGGGTGCGGCCGGAGGGGGATTCTTCTTGCCCAGATAGCACTTGCGGACCTCTTCGGCGTACGCGATCGCGCGCTTGCTCTGGGAGAACGGGTTGCCGGCGTTGTTGGCCTTCGCGACTTGGACGACGACCTTCTCCTCGTCGGCCGGGTTGCGAGTGCGGGCCGCCGCGACGATCGGCCGGAGATAGGCGTCCGCCAGCAGCCGATGGTCGCCGTAGACCGCGACCTTGTTGATCCGTTCACCGATCGATCCGTTCCCCAGATCCAGGGCGTTGACGCCCTTGCGCTGCCACGCGGCCTTGTCCTCACCGCCGAGTACGCCGAGCGTCTTGACCGAGTCGGCGTTGACGGTGATGGGCCGTCCCGCGTCGCGGAGCTGCTTTTCGAGCGCTGCCGCCGGCTGGTCCAGCGGCAGCGCCTGCCGTTCCAGCGCTGCGGCCTGTACCTCGAGGTCCGGGTTACCGGTCTTCTTCATCTGCTGCCGTAGCCGCAAAGCCTCGGCTCGCAGGTTGTACTGCCGCACGCGTACCCCGCCGAGCAGCATGTTCTTCAGGTCGGCGTCGTCGAGACCGGTGGTGGCCTGCGGGTATTCCTTCACCAGTTTCGCGGGGTTGGCCTGCAGGTCATTGGCACGGGCGATCGCGCTGTCGAGCTTCTGGAGGTCGGCCTGCTGACGGTCGATGGACTTCTGAGTCCCGGCCGTGGGCTTGTTGTCCCGCTCGGCGATCTTCAGCTGTTCGCGCAGCGCGTCCAGCTGCCGGCTCACTTTGGTCCGCTGGGCGTCGGCTGTCCTCGCGGCGTGGGCCGCCGCGTGCGCCTTGGCGATCACGGCCATCCGTGCCTTGGCTTTGAGTAGTTCATCCCTGGTCAGGTTCGACTGCGCCGTCGCCAGCACGCCGGTCTTGTCGCTGAGCAGCGTGTCGACGGCGTTGATCATGATGGTCTGGTTGGTCGATGCCATGCTCGCCGAGATGCCGGCGGTGGTCTTCGCCGCCGATTCCCGCGGGCCGCCCTTGCCCAGTTCCCGCTCCACGATGCAGCCGTACAGCCACTTGTACATCGTTTCGTAGTCCGTCATCGCCGGGACGGGCTGAGCCGTGGTGCTCTGCCGCAACATGGCCGCCACCGCTGACAGCTCCTTCGCATACCCGTCCCGGTCGCGCAGCGCAGTGTTGTAGCAGGCGGCTCCGAGGTCATGAGCCTCTGCCACCAGCGCGTTCGCAGCGGCCGGCGCGGCAGCCCGGCTCGCTGCCAGTAATTGGTCAGCGGCCGCGGCGAACTGTTGCGCGGTCTGGGCCACCCCGGACTGAGCACGCGCCTGGGCCTGCGCGACCTGGGCGAGGCCGTCGGCCTGCCGGATCAGCGTCTGCCGCGAGTGGTCCAGCCGGCCGGCCAGGCTCCGGCTCGATCCCTGGTACGCGTCGCTCGCCGGGCCGGACCAGGTGGTCGACAGCCGTGCGGATACGACGGAGACGTCCGACGAGACCTGGTTCAGCCGGGCGGCGCCACCGCGATACCTCGCCTCGGCCTGCCAGATCGCGGCGGGCTCGCCGGCGACCTCGTCGGCCACGTGACTGATCGCCTGCGCGTACGTGCGCAGAACCTGATAGACCTGGCTGCTCGCGTCCACCGCCGGCACCTCGCTCTCGCCTCTCCTTGCCTGGACGGTAGGCGGGATCCGGCGGCCCGGAATCGGCACAAGTACCCATGCGTACCGGCTCAGACCGCAGAGTCACCGAGGCAGTCGGCCCACACGCTGTGCAGGGAGGTCGCGCAACGCTCTGCGGGCGTCGTCGGCTTCGGGCCGGTCGAGGTCGTCGAGGATCAGGACGGCCTCCGCGAACGACCCGGCCGCGCCGTCGACATCGCCGAGCGTCCGCTGGTTGTCCCCGAGGCGGATGAGCGCCTGCCCTTCGAGGTACCGGTCGCCGCTCTCCCGGTGCATCGCCAGCGCCCGACGGCAGCAGTCGATGGCCTGCTCGGTGTCGCCTGTCAGGTCGTGGATCACGCTGAGACTGTCCCAGGTCCCCGATTCGCCGTACCGGTCGCCGGTCTTCTGTTGCAGCGTCAGCGCCTCCTCGCAGCTCGCGAGGCCGGCCTGCGGGTCGCCGAGGTGGGCTTGGCACCAGCCGAGCGCGTTCAACGCCAACGCCTCACCGTTGGTGTCGCCGACCTCGCGGAACACCGGCAGCGAGCGGGTTGCCTGGACGCGCGCGGCTTCGAAGTCGCCGCGCATCTCGTAGATCTGGCCCAGCGAGAGCTGCGTGTGCGCTTCGCCGGCTCGGTCGCCCAGCTCGATGAACAGGGCCAGCGCCTGACACAGGTGCTCGAAGGCGTCGTCCAGGCGGTCCAGCTCGCGGTGAGCCCGCGCGAGGCCGCGATGCGCCCAGGCCAGTTCCCGCCGGTCACCGAGCCGTTCCACCGCGCGCAACGCGACCAGCCGGGTCTCGGCCTGCTCGCCGCGTCGGCCGCTGCGGGGCAGGAAACCGCCCAGTGCCCACGCCAACAGCACCGCGTGCCGGTCCAGCCCCGCCGCCACGGCTGCGGTCAGGGTCGCCTTCAGCACCTGGCGCTCGGTCGCCAGCCAGGCCAGCGCGGCTTCGCCCGGACTCTCCGGTGTCACTCCCGCCGCCAGGTCTGCTTCCATCATCGGCGGGTGGGCCCGATGTGGATTCAACTGGTACGCCGCTGTCAGCGCACTGTGCAGGTAATGGTCGAACATCCGCCGCGTCGCCGACTCCCGCTCGGTCGCCGCTTCCGCCTCGACCAGTTCCATCGCGTACGCCCGGAGCAGGTCGTGGAAGGCGTACCGGCCGGGGGTGTGCTCGGTGAGCAGGTGCAGCCGGGCGACCTCGGCCAGCGAAGCCCGCGCCTGCGCCACCGGGACCGCGGTGATGCTCGCGGCCGCCGCGATCGACACGTCTGGACCGGGATGCAGGCCCAGCAGCCGGAACATGCGGGCCGCCGCACTGGACAGCGTCCGGTAGGAGCAGGCGAACACCGCCCGTAGGTCGGTCACCAGGTCGCCGCCGGCCAACGCGTCCAGCCGGCGCGGTGACTGCGCCAGTTCGGCGGCGAGCGCGGCCACCGGGAAGCTCGGGCGAGCCGCCGCCCGAGCCGCGACGATGCCGAGCGCGAGGGGTAGCCGCCCGCACCGGTCGATGATCTCCGTGACGGCTTCCGGCTCGGCCTCCGCCCGAGCCCGGCCGAGCCGCCGGGCCAGCAGCCGGTACGCCTCGTCCGGCGCGAGCACGTCCAACGTGAGCAGCTGCGCGCCGTCGTACGCGATCAGCCCGGTCAGCTCGTTGCGGCTGGTGACCACGACGGCGCAGCCGGGCGTACCGGGCAGCAGGGGGCGGACCTGGTCGGCGTCGCGGGCGTTGTCCAGCACCACCAGCATCCGGCGACCGGCCAACCGGCTGCGGTACAACGCCGCCTGCGCCTGGGGATCGGCCGGAATCCGGGCCGCCGACACTCCCAACGCCGACAGGAAACCGCTCAGCACGTCGCCGGGGGTGATCGGCGGGTTCGCCGGATCGAAGCCACGCAGGTCCGCGTACAACTGCCCGTCGCCGAAGCGATCGGCGGCCTGATGCGCCCAGTGCAACGCCAGCGCGGTCTTGCCGACCCCGGCCGGACCCGCGATGGCCAGCACGATCGGGTCTGGTCCCGGGTCGGTGGCGAGGTCGGTCATGCGGGCGAGCGCGTCGGCGCGGCCGGTGAACGATCCCGCCCCGGCGGGCAGTTGCCGGGGTGTGGGCGCGGCCGGGCGGACCGGCTCGTCGGGCGGCAGCTCACCGGCGAGGATCCGGCGATGCACCGCCTGAACCTCCGGACCGGGTTGTACGCCCAGCTCGTCGGTCAGTGCCCGATACAGCCGCTGGTACGCCGCCAGCGCGTCGGCCTGCCGCCCGCTGCGGTACAGGGCGGTCATCAGATGCGCCCAGAGCCCTTCGCGGACCGGATGCCGGGTGGTCAGCTCGGTCAGTTCGGCGATCAACTCGGCGGCCGGCCGGGTGGCCAGGTCCAGTTCGAGCCGCCGTTCGACGGCCGTCCAGCGGCGCTCGGCCAGTCGCGTCGCCTCGACCTGGAGCTGCCAGGTCGACGGCAGATCCTGGAAGGGCTCGCCCCGCCACAGCGCCAGCGCTCGGCGCAGCCGGTCCTGCTCGGCGTCGGCGTCCGCCGCCACCTCGTCCAGCAGGCCCGTGAACTCCAGAGCGTCGACGTCGCCCGGCGCGATCGCCAGGACGTACCCCCACGGCTCGGTCCGGATCGCGTCCGGTCCCAGCAGCTTACGCAGCCGCGTGAGGTAGACCGTGAGCGCCCGGCGCGGATGGCTGGGCAGCTGCTCACCCCAGACCGCGTCGGCCAGCTGATCCGGTGGCACCGGTCGGCCGGCCGACAGGGCCAGCACCGCCAGCGTGGTCCGCAGCCGGCCTGCCGACACGACGATCGGCTGCCCCTCCGCCGAGACGGTCAGCGGCCCCAGCACCCCGATCCGCAACCCGCCCGTCACATGTCCACTTTGCCGTATCAGCGCAACCGCGTTTACGGCACGGTCCGGCTCAGGACGGAATGTGGATCGTGGTGATCCACGCCGGTGGCTCGCCGGTCCCGCCGCCGATGATCCCGGCGATCACCCGGGTGCGTACCAGCTGCTCCTGCGGCCACGGCGTGAAGCCGTCGGTGAGCACGATGACGAACGCGGGCGGATCAGGCACCGCCACCGCGGCGTCGATGCCGATGCGCATGTCGGTGCCGCCGCCACCGGCGAGCACCACCTCGCCGACGGTGCTGACCCGGCGGGCGACGTGCACCGCGGCGTCGCACGACAGCACCGTGACCCGGTTGCCGCCGATCCCGACCGCCCGCAGTACGCCGCCGACCTCGGCCAGCGCCGTCGCGAGCGCGTCCTCGTCCATGGAGCCGGAGGTGTCGACGACCACGGCGACGCGGGGGACCGGCTGCCGCAGCCGGGGCAGCACCACCCCGCGCAGCGCCGCCGATCGCCGGGACGGCCGCTGATAGGTGTAGTCGACCGCGCCCGCCGCCCACGCCGCCGCTTCCCGGATCGCCCCGGTCAACGCCCGCCGCCAGTCGACCACCGGCTCCAGTACGCCGTCCGCCCAGCGCAGCCAGCCGTCGGGCACCGAGCCACGGCCACGGGCGGCCTGCCGGATCGCGGCGGCCGTCGACCTGCGCAACGCCTGAGACTCGACCTCGCTGACCGATCCGGAGTCGCCGCCGCCGGGCAGATCCCATGGCCGGGCCACCCCGTGTGCGGCCGAACCGCAGTCGTGCGAATGGATGTGGGCGGGCAGCAGGGGCAGGTACTGCTCGAACAGCAGCCCGGTCGGCAAGCCCAGCCCGGCCGGGTCTACCCGGTCCTCCGGCAGCGGCAGCCCGTCCGACAGCAGGTCGTCGTTGATCTCGGCGTCCTGCGCCACGTTGACCCGATGATGATCGCGCCGCTGCCCTGGTGGCAGCAGACTCGCCCGGCCGTGATGGTCGCGCAGCAGGTGCGCCACCTCGTGCAGCCAGACCGCGGCGAGCTGCGCCACCGGCAGCCGGTCGACGAACTCCGCCGACACGTAACACCGCCAGTGCTTGTCGACGGCCATCGTCGGCACCGACGGCGACTCGACCACGGTGAGGCTGTATAGGGCGCTGGCCAGGTACGGCCGGTCGGTGGCCGCCCGGAACCGGGCCGCCAGCAGCTTCGTGCGGTCCAGCTTGCGGTCCGGCTCGGTCATCAGGCCAGGCGGCCCGACAGGCGCAGCACGTCCACGAACGCGTCCACGGTGGCGGGCACCGGCCAGTCGGTGTCTCGGATGGCGGCCAGGTCCATCGCCGCGCGGGCGGCCACGTCGGGCACGCCGGCCTTGACCGCCTGCGCCAGCACCACCCAGGCCGCTTCCCAACGCGTACGCGTGGTGTTGCCCTGCACGGCCGAGACGACGGCGGTCAGGCAGGCCAGTTGCCGGTCGCCGCGATCGGGCAGCACGAAGGCGTCCGGGTTGGCCAGGACACGTTCCGGGTCGGGAAGGTCCAGTTCGGACAGATACGTGGTGAACTCCAGCCCGGGACCGTCGCCGATCGCGCCGCAGATCGCCATCGCCAGCGCGTCGGCCGAGGCGTTCGCGCAGTGGTGCACGGCCAACAGCCGCAGCACCATCTCCCAGGTACGCGGCGACGGCCACGCGCCGCCGCGGCTCTCCGCGTCGGTCGGCAGGTGGTGCGCCAGACCGGGGCGGGCGGTCAGGAAACCGGCGACCGTGCCCCGAGCTTTGGCGATCGCGGTGCTGGAGCGGGCCGTGTCGACCGTCGGAACCTCGACGGCCGGCCAGGTCCCGGCCAGTCCCCGGGCGACGACGGCGGCGTCATGCGTCCACTGGAGATGGACGAACCGGTTGGCCAGCGGCGGGCTCAGATGCCAGCCGTCGGCGGCGCTGGCCGGCGGGTTGGCCGCGGCGACGATGCGTGTCGCGGCCGGCAGTTCCAGGCTGCCCACGTGCCGTTCCAGCACCACCCGCAGCAGCGCGGCCTGCACCGCCGGCGGCGCCGACGACAGCTCGTCGAAGAACACCAGGCCGCCGCCCCGGTGGGCGACGCGTACGGCCCAGTCCGGGGGCGCCATCGGCACACCGGTGGTCGCCGGGTCGTCGCCGACGATCGGCAGCCCGGCGAAGTCGCTCGGCTCGTGGACGCTGGCGATGACGGTTTCCAGCGGCGTACCCAGGCTGTCCGCCAACTGCCGCAGCGTCGCCGACTTGCCGATGCCCGGCTCGCCCCACAGCAGCACGGGCAGATTCGCCGTCACCGCCAGGGCGAGCGCCTCCACCTTCGGGTCGCGCACCGGCTCGGTACGCCACGCGCGGACCGCGTCGAGCAGCGCGTCGGCCGCGTCCAGCACCCCGCTCACCGGTACACGCTCGCGATCGCGCGTACATCCTCGGGAATCTCGATCGTGTCGCGACCTGGCAGCTCCGCGGCGACCTTGCGCCGCATGCGGCGGGGGACACCACCGCGCAGGCCGAGGTACGCGAGAGTCGGATGGTTCTCCGCCGCCGCGACCAGCAGGCGGGCCCCGCGCCCGCCGACCCCGGTACGCCGCAGGTCGAGCCGCCGCAGCTGCGCAGTGGGCAGCGCGTCCGCCAGCGCCGCCGCACCCGGGTCGCCGACCTCGTTCGGCACCGCCAGCAAGGCGCGTTCCGACGGTGGACGGCCCAGATCGAGCACCCGCCAGGCAGTCAGATGCTCGGCGAGCGCGGTCGTGCCGGCCGGGGTGAGCCCGTTGGCGCCCAGCCCGATCGTCATCGGCCGGCCGTCGGCCGCTTCCGCCAGCGTCTGTGCCCCGGCGTCGCCGAGGTGGTTGCAGGCCAGGTACAGCTCGTGAATCCGGGCGTCGCGGACGAGTGTGGCCAGCAGCGGTGCGGCGTCGGCCGTCAGCCCGTTGCCGCCCAGGAACAGCCGATCGAGCTTGACCGGCCGCTGCACGAGCGTCGCCGTCAGATGCCGGAGCCCGTCGACGCTCAGCCCCACGTTGACCAGGTCCAGCGTACGCAGCGTCGTGTTGACCGCCAGCGCCGAGCAGATCCGGGCCACGCCCTCGTCACCGATCGGATTGCGCTTGAGCCACAGCGCCCGCACGGTGTCGTCGGTGGCCAGCCGGTCGGCCAGCGGCGCGACCGCGTCGGCGTCGATCCGGTTGCAGCCCAGGTACAACGTGCGCAGATGATGGCCGGGCCGCAGGGCGTCGGCGACCGCCTGAGCGCCCTGCGCACCGAGATTGTTGGTCCCCAGCAGCAGATGGCGCACCGCCCCCGACTCTGCGGCGGCCTTGGCCAGCGGGGCGGTCAGGACCGGGCCGACACCCTGCTTGCACAGGTCGAGGCGGCCGTCGGGCTGAATCGTGCCGCGCGGGAACACCTCGGCCTCGGTCGCGCCCGCCGCCTGGCCGAGCCGGTCGAGCAGCGCGACGAAGTCGTCCGGATCGGCCAGCTGCCGAGTCGGGTCGGTGATGACCGGGCAGCGCACCGGTGTCGGTGTGCCATCGGCTTGCATGCACGAACCCCTTCGCTGCCGGGAGGCTCCGATTCGGCGCGAGCCCTGGTCGGGGAGGCGGAGCCGGCCGGATTTGCACCGGCGTCTTCACCCTGAGCAAGGGCGCGCGACGACTTCTGCGCTACAGCCCCGCCTCGCGCGAGAGTGTAGATCACCGGTCCGACGCTATGGATGCGAGCGCCGCAAAAGCCGATGGACCATGGATTGCTTCGGCGGCTCAGCGTCTTGGCGCAGCAGCTTGGCGTACCGGTCGTGGAGTTTGGGCGTCCGAGCCTTCGGGAGCAAGCCCTCGTCGTCGGCGATCGACGGGTTCGCCCCCGCGCCTAGCAACGCCTCGACCACGTCCGGACGGGCTGCGGCGTACGCCCAATGCAGTGGCGTCCGGCCGCGCTTGTCCCGCCGATCCGGCGACAACCCGGCGCTGAGCAGCTCCGGCAGCAGGTCCCCGCCGAGCCAGGCCGCGTAGTGCAGGAACCCGGCGCCCTCGCCGTCGACTGCGGTCCGATCGAAGCCCGCCGCCAGGGCCGCGGCGACCTCGTCTCCGTGCCCCCGGGCAGCGACCTCGAAGAGGTCCGCCCGTTGCCACCGCAACCGTTTCGGCAGCCCCCCCGTCCCGGTACGCCACGCGTGGACGACGCTCGCGCAGCGCACCATCGGCCCCGAGAGCCCGCCGAGAGCCAGCTCCCGATCGATCTCGGCGGACGAATGTCCACTAGAGACGAGCCGGCCGTCCGTCAGCCGCAGCTCGTGCCAGGCCGATCCACACCGGACCGGCGTCGGCTCCCACGACCACGCGTACGCCGAACGCCGCTGAACACGGTCCGGATAGAGCGCGTCGTGGAGCAGCGGATGCAGGTCGTCGGGGGACAGCGCACCCTCGGCGAGTCCGTCGGACTCCAGCTGCGCCTCGCTGTACCGGCTGACGTGCGCGGCACGTCGTTGCTCGACCGCATCGGCTCGCCAGCACCACACCGGCAGTTCGCGATACCACCGCAGCCAGCTCGGCCGGATGACCGCCAGACGCAGCGCCGGTCCTGGCGGCTCGGGGAACAACACCAGTGCCGGCAGGTCCGACGTGCCGGCCCGGTCCGCCTGCGTCCAGGAGAGGGTCGTCAGCTGATCCGACAGCACGACGGGGCCGTTTCCCGGCGTCCAGGCCCGGTACGGCGAAAGGTACTGCCGCAGCAAGTCGGGAGCCGCTGCGTGAAGCTGGTCGGCGATCGCCGCCGCCTCAGCCGGCGGGTAGGTGCGCATGACGTCGTCGAGGTCGACGTCCACCGTCACGCCGGCGGCCGCGTACGCCGCCCGCCAGCCACCGGACCGGCGATGCGCCGCGCATTCGTCGCTCATCGACCACGGCACCCGGCGTACGCGCGCCAGCGGCGACGGCGGCCGATCCCGATGTGCCATGGGTGCATCTCCCGATCGCTGCGCCGACGAGGGGCGGAGCCGGCCGGATTCGCACCGGCGTCCTCTCCTCCTGATAAGAAAAGCGCGACGACTTCTGCGCTACGACTCCGCCCGCGCAGGAGTGTAGATCAACCGCGGTTCTGCTTGGGGAGCATGTCGCGGACCCAGCCGCTGCCCCGCCACGTCGCGGTGTAGGAATCCGCGCCGTGCACGGTCTCGATCGCCGGGTCCGCCCCCCGATCGAGCAGCGCCTGGATCAGCTCCCGGCGCGCGCCGCCCATGATCGCCAGGTAGAGCGGCGTACGCCCGGTCCGGTCCTGCACGTCGACCGGCAGCCCGGCCGCGTCGAGCAGCGGCAGCAGCCGCTCGTGGTCGACCATCATCGCCATGTGCATCAGCGACCAGCCGGCCGGGTCGCGCATCAGCGGATCGATCGCCCCGGTACGCAGCCCGTCGACGAGCCAGTCCGTGTCGCCGACCAGCGCCCGTTCGCGTACCTCGCGAGCCTGCCGGGCCAGCGCCTTCGGCAGCCTGCCCTCGCCGTGCAGCCAGGTTTGGCGTACCGCGAAGCACCCCGCGGACGCCCCGCCGAGTGACCGCAGCACCGACTCGCGCTGCACCTCCTCGTCGGAGTGGTCGTGCAACCGCAGCGCTCCACTCTCGATAGACAACGTGTGCCACACACCTCGGCAGCGCACCCGGACCGGCTCCGGCCCGTCGAGCGTGGCCGTCATGACGTTCGCCGGGGCGGTGAGGCCCGGCAGGGCCTGGCGTACCAGCGGATGCAGTTCGTCCGGCGTCAGCAGGCCCGCTTCCAGCAGCGCCAGGTCGGCCGGAACCGGCTGCACGACGACGCTCGGCACCTCGTAGAGGTCGTAGAACTCGGCCGCCGTGCCCGAGACGCCGTCGCCGGAGACGGTGAACATCAGCGGCGAGGAGTGCAGCGCGCCGACCTTCTCCACGCCGAACGCTCGGGCGACCTCGCGTACCTCGCGGGCCACCCCGACCGGGCAGGTCGGCAGCGCCGTACGCGGCTGCAGGCCTTCGTCGGACTCCAGCTCGATCCCGCATCGCCGCCACGCCTCGACGAAATCGCCGACCGCGAGCAGCCGATAGATCTCGGCGGTGGCCGGGTCGCCGACCCCCCACGCTTCGGCCAGCTCACCGGTGCGCCGCACATCCCAGGTGTGCCGGGGCATCACGACCCAGCGCTCGTACTCCAGATCCTCGAACGACCCGACGGACAACCGCAGCCGCTGCGGGCCGAACGGCGCGAGCGGTGTCTGCAGGCGCAGATGCGGCCCCCGCGCCGCGTTCTGCTCTGGCGGCAGGATCAGCGTCTGCCGCGCCAGCACGGTCGTCATCCCGGCCCGATGCCGGGGCAGGTGCCACCACAGCAGGTCCGGCGCCAGGTGATGCAGATCGGCCTCGAATGCGGCCGCCGCCTCCGCGCCGAACTTCTGGCGTACCGCGTCCACGTCGATGTCGACGTCCACCCGGGCTGCCTCGGCGGCGGCCCGCCAGTCTCCGGCCTCCCGGGCCGCGGTCGCCGCCGCGACGAGGTCCGGCGACACCGTGAGCGACCGGATGCGGCGCCACTGCGGCAGATCGTCACGCAGGGACGCGATCACGGCGAGCCCACCTTTCCGGCTTGAGGCGGCAGACCGGCCGGATTCGAACCGGCGTCCTCCAATTTCGCGAAGTGGCGCGACGACCTCTGCGCTACGGCCTGCCGGGCGGGAGCATACCCGAAGCCTTGTGGGGAAGGAGAATCGAGCCCGCTCAGCCGATGCGCGGAAGGCGCTGGGTGAACAGATTGTCGTAGCCGCCGTCCTCGTCGTCTTCATCGTCCTCATCGGACGGACGCCGGAACACCATCCACAGCAGCACCCCGCCGACCGCCACGAGCAGGCCCGCTCCGCCGAGGATCACCACCGGCAGCAGGTTCGAACCGCCGTCGTCGCTGGTCGAGGCGTCGACTGCGGCGATCGCCGGGTCCGTCACGGTCGGCCCGGGTGAGGGCTCCTCCGTCGCCGGCACCTCATCCGTCGCCTCCGGCTCGGCGCTGGGCGAAGAGCTGCGCTTGACCGGCTTCGGCGAGGAGGTCGGCGACGCCGCCGACGGCGTGGCCGACGGGGATGGCGATGGTGACGAGCCGGCGGTCCGTTTGACCGTGATCGACGCGATGTTGTTGGCCGGCTTCGGATCGACGTACCCGCTCGCGGTAAGCGTCAACCGGAAACTGCCGGTGGCGGACTTCACGTCCGGGACGACGAGGCGGAACGGAAGCTCCTGGGAGCCCGACTGCACCCGGTTGAGGGTGCACCGGATGGTGGTGGTGCCGAAGTGTTTGCACGCCGGCGAGCTGAAGGACCAGCTCAGCTCGACGCCGAGCGGCGGGGTGATGTCCAGGCGGGCGCCCTGGGTCGACGAGATGTCGGCCGACGCCTCGTAGCCGATCGGCAGCAGCACGGACTGCCCAGCCGTTCCGGATGCCGTGGCAGCGATCGCGCGCAGATCCACATCGGCCGCGTACGCCGGTGTCACGCCGGCCCACAAGCCGAGCAGCGCACCCGCGCCCACCGCCGCGACGGCCCGACGAATATTCACCAGAGTATTCACCAGAGCCTCCCGTCCGAGCGACGACGGACGCTACCACGTATCGGCCCCCTTCGCTCCCCGGTGAAGCGGACTTCATGATCAGGGTCAATTCCCTGTTGCCATGGCGACGTGAAAATGACCCTGATCAAGCACACCCCGGCACCAGCAGGCAGAGGTTTCGAGTTGATCAACTAGCGGGTCGCGGGGGAGAGTAGCGGGGTACGCGTAGATCTTGGGAGGTTCCATGCCCGTCGGCTACATGTTCACCGTGTTCTGCGTCGCGGTGGGCACGCTCTTCGCGCTCGCCCCGGTACGCCGCCCGCAGCCGATCTCCACGGTGAGCTACTTCCTCGGCCTCGCCGTGAACGAGCTGCCGTTCTTCGCCGGCATCTACTGGCTGGGCATCTCGACGGCGCTGGCGTTCGCCGAGGGCGACATCGACTCGCCGATCGCCTGGGCGACGGTCGCGTTGGCCGCCACCGCCGCGCTCGGGCTGACCGTCGTCGCGTACCAGGGCTGGCGCGACCGTAGTGCGATCCAGCGCGCGGTGGTCGACGGGCTGGGCGCCGACTGGCGTACGACGATCGACGCCGACCTGGCCGCCGGTCTGCAGCACCGCCTCCCGTGGGCCCGCATCCTGTTCTTGCCCTTCTTCCGCCGCCGGCCGGACGTGCGCCGGGTGGCCAACCTCTCCTACGGCGACGCGGGCCGCCGCAACCTGCTCGACGTCTACCACCACCGCTCGACGCCGGCCGGCGCGCCGATCCTGATCCACATGCACGGCGGCCACTACGACAGCGGTCACAAGAACAGTCAGTCGCTGCCGCTGCTCTACCGGCTCGCCGGCCACGGGTGGGTGTGCATCAGCGCGAACTACCGGCTTCGTCCCCAGTACCAGCACCCGGATCACCTGATCGACGTCAAGAAGGTCATCGCCTGGGCCCGCGAGCACGCCCACGAGTACGGGGCGGATCCGTCGACGGTGTTCGTCGCGGGCAGCTCGGCCGGCGGGCACATGGCGGCGCTGGCCGCGCTCACCCAGAACGATCCCGCCTACCAGCCCGGCTTCGAGGACGCCGACACCTCCGTCAGCGCCGCCGTCGTGCTCAACGGCTGGTACCGCACCTATTTCGACGATTCGCCGGAGTCCGCGCCGGCGTACCACATCACCGCCGACGCGCCGCCGTTCTTCGTGGCGCACGGCGGCAAGGACACCCTGGTGCCGCTGAGCCACGCCCGCGAACTCACCGACCACCTGCGCCGGGTGTCGACCGCACCCGTCGTGTACGCCGAGATGAACGGCGCCCACCACGCGTTCGACCTGTACCACTCGCTGCGGTTCGAAGCCGTCGTCGACGCGATCGAGGCGTTCGCCGCCCGGGTCCGCTCACGGGAGCGGGCCGGCCAGCGCCAAGCCCGCTGAGACGGCGTACCTGGGCGGCGTGCGCTCAGGCCGATCAGGAGTCGGCCGGCTCCCAGAGCAGGAGCTGCCGATGGTGGCTGAAACCGTTACGCAGGTAGAAGTCGACCGCGCGGCGGCCGGAGTGGACGGTCACGTGCAGCAGCCCCCGCGTTCGGGCCTCGGTCAGGATCGCGGACATCAGCGCAGCGCCGATGCCGCGGTTGCGGTGTTCCTCGCGAACCATGACCGACTGGATGTCGCCGTACCACCGCTCCGGCGATCCGTTGCCGGGTATCCGTTCGGCGATGAGCAGCCAGGCGGCGCCGACCACGGTCCCGTCGATCTCGGCGACGAACGGCAGGTGCGTCTCCGCATGGGCGGCCACCCAGTCGGCGAACGTCCCGATTCCATCCCCGTCGATGCTGCGCAGTTCAGCGAGCACCGCTACATCCGCCACGCCGGCTCGCCGCACCATCACCCGGCGGAGTCTAGTTGCATCGGCTCGGTGCTCAGTCGCCGCGCAACTCCAGAACGATCTCGGCCGACCTCGCCAGGTCATGGTCGATCCACGACAGATAGGCGAGCGCCGCCTGGTCCACCCGGGCCTTGTCCGGGCACAGCAGCGTGAACAGCCAGATGTGGGCCGATCGATGCCGCTCCGACAACGCCGCCCAGTCGGTGGCGCACGCGTCCGCCAAGGCGTTCACGCTGTACGCCAAGGCCAGCGCCTCGTCGCCGGCGAAGTCCAGCTGGACCCACCGCTCGAAGTTAGCCTGCACCAGGCTGAGGTCCTCGGCCGTCGCCTGGCCCTTCAAGGCACGATCGACGATGGCGAATTGGGACTCCGGCATCCGGACATTGTCATGGTCGATTGGGCCGCACATCAATGTCGGAGATGCGACTGAAGCTCGCGTTCGTGGTCGCTGAGCTGCGCACCGTCCTCAGTGAGGAATCCGATGAGGAACGGCAGAGTCCGCTCCAGCGGGCCGGGATCATCGGCCGACGCCAGCTCGCCGAGATAGTCGCCGTGATTGCCGGGCACGATGAGTAGCCGCGCGTGGGGGATGAGCGAGGCGAGCAGCGCGGCGTGCGCCGGCCGGACCACGTCCCGATCGGCCGCCACGACCAGCGTCGGCGCGGTGATCGAGGCGACCACGCTGATCGGGACGTCGGTGAACCCGGTCAGCATCAGCTCCCGATCCAGGTGGAACATGCGCTCGGCGTGCCCGGGATCGCCGCTGACGGCGAGATCTGCCGCGCGATAGGGCTCGGGCAGGTCGGCGTAGGTCGCGTTGGCCAGGCCCTCCCAGAAGCCGTCGATCATCCCGTCCCGCCGGAACGGCGCCGACGCCACGACCAGTCGCCGCACCAGTTTCGGATGCCGGGCCGCCAACTGGACGGCGACCTGGCCGCCGTTGCTGAACCCGAGCACGTCGACGGGCCCGGCGGCCAGCTCGGTCAGCAGCTCGGCGAGGCCCTCCGCCGATCCCTCGAACGACGCCGGTCCCACCCCCGACCCGGTACGCCCGTGCCCCTGCAACTCGACGGCCAGCAGACGCCGGGACGGCGCCAGCGCTGGGATGAGGCGGCCCCAGTTGGACTCGATCGTCGACCCGCCGCCGTGGATGAGCAGCAGCGGCGGCTCCGAACCGGAGGACTCCCCGTGCCACTCGTAATAGAGCGGAAGGCTGGACGAGGAATACCCTCGCTCGTCACCCATCTTCGGAGCATAACCGCTCGCCTCGCGGCCGTATGATGACGAAACCCCGACGATGATCATGGAGTGTGCCCGATGAAGCGACTGGCCGTGTTCATCGGCGTCTTCTTCGTGTCGATGTTCGTCATCGTGTTCCTCGGCGGGGAGAACGTCGACAAGTACGAGATCGTCGTGGGCGGCCTGCTCATCGCAGCGCTCGCCTCGACCTTCGTGCGTACCTCGCGGCTGTGAGGCGGGTCCCGCAGCAGCAGAACCGTGGAACTTCCCCGCGGCCGCGGCCGTCCGGAGGAACCCGACCGGCTTGCCCACGCGCGTAATCCTTGCGCCCCGGCACATTCGGCGAAGGATGGGCGTCGATGGTGGACATGGTGAACATGGCAGACGACGCGGGCGACCCGGAGGCGACCGAGGCGTACCACCTGCCTGACGAGCGGTGGGACTGCGCGGCCTGCGGCACGGCCTGGCCGTGCGAGGTCACCCGTACCGACCTCGTCCGCGACCTCGGCGGGACGCCCGCCGCGATCGACAAGGTCATGCGCGGTTACCTGCTGGACGCGCTGACCGTCCGCCCCGACCTGCCCTCCCGCGATCTCGCCGACCGCCACCTGGGCTGGATCGGGGCCGCGGACTCGTCGTAGGCTCTCGCGCCATGGATCTCGTCGGCACCGTCGCGGTGGCCGCCGGCACGTTCGCCGGCACCAACGTCGACGACCTCGTCGTGCTGACGGTGCTGTTCCTGTCCACCCGCGCCGCTGGCCGACCCCGGCCGTGGCAGATCTGGACCGGCCAGTATCTCGGCGTCGGGGCGCTGGTCGCGATCTCGGCCGTGGCCGCGCTCGGGCTCACCGTCGTCCCCGACCGCTGGATCGGCCTGGCCGGGCTCGTGCCGTTCGCGATGGGCGTACGCGGCCTGGTCCAGGCGATCCGTGGCGGTGGCGAGGATGGTCCCGTGATCGCGGGCAGTCTGACCGCGATCGTCGGCGTGACCGTCGCCAACGGCGCCGACAACATCTCCGTCTACACGCCGCTGTTCCGCACGATCGGGCTCGCGGCCAGCCTTGTGACGGTGGCGGTGTTCGCAGCCGGGATCGCACTCTGGTGCGTGGCCGCCCGGTGGCTCGGCTCGCATCGGCGGATCATCGCGGTGGTGGAGCGCTGGGGCCACTGGCTCGTGCCGGTGGTGTTCATGGCGATCGGCGCCGTGATCGTGATCGAGTCCGGCCTCCTCAGCTGACGCGTCAGCCGGACGACGCCGGCCGAGGGCTCAGCCGGACGACGCCGGCCGAGGAGTCAGCGGGATGCCGACTTGAGCAGAGCCGCCGCCTCACCCGTACGCTGCATGCGCTGCCAGCGCAGCCGGTTACCGAGCAGCGCCGTCACGGTGGACTGCACCACCACGAGGTACATCAGCTGCCGGTACACGATCTGCTGGAACGCGATGCTCCACAGCGGCCCATACCGTTCCCGGTCCAGGCGTAGGGCGTACCAGGCGGTGAAGACCTGGATGGCCAGCAGGCCGCACCAGGCCGCCAGCATCTGGACCCACGGCAGGAAGATGAACCCGTAGATCGCGAAGATGTCGACGGCGGGTGCCGCGAGCGGCAGCGCGATCTGGAAGACGAGCAGGTAGGGCAGCCCGCGGCGGCCGAGTCGCCCGCCACCGCCGCCCTCCGCGAGGGCGTGGCGGTGCTTCCACATCGCCTGCATCGTGCCGTAGCACCAGCGGTATCGCTGCCGCCACAGCTGGCGCAGCGACGAGGGGGCTTCGGTCCACGCGATCGCGTGCTCCGCGTAGACGACCTTCCAGCCGGCCCGCAGCACGGCCATGGTCAGGTCGGTGTCCTCCGCGAGGGTGTCGGGGGAGACGATCCCGGCGCTGGTGGCGACGTCCTGCAGGACTTCGCGGCGGAACGCGCCGATCGCGCCGGGGATGGTCGGCATGCATCCGGCCAGGTCGAACAGGCGGCGGTCGAGGTTGAAGCCGATCACGTACTCCAGGTGCTGCCACCGGCCGAGCAGGCGCTTGCGGTTGGCGACCTTGGTGTTGCCCGCGATCGCGCCGACCTGGGGGTCGACGAAGTCCTGCACGAGGTTGTAGACGGTGTCGCGCTGGAAGACTGTGTCGCCGTCGACGAGGATCAGCAGGTCGGCGCGGGCGGCCCGGATGCCGGTGGTGAGCGCGGCGGGCTTGCCCGCGTTCGCCTGACGCAGCACGCGTACGCCCCGCAGCCGCAGCCCCTCGACGATGTCGGCGGTGTGGTCGGTGGAACCGTCGTCGACCACGATGACCTCGAGGTACGGGTAGTCGCTGGCGACGAGCGAGCGCACGGTCGCGGCGATGTTCGCGGCCTCGTTGTACGCCGGGACGATGATCGACACCGGATCGAGCACCTCGAACGGCCGTTCCCGCCAGCGCCGCCGGGCGACCTTGACGTGCCGCCGGGCGGCGACGATCTGGACGAGCAACCGGACGACGGCCAGTACCAGCGCCACGGCCATAAGCACGCCCATGGCCTCGGTCGCGAAGCCGGCCGCGGCCTGCACCGTACGCAGCACGTCACCCCGGACCTGCACCGCTCGCGGGGCCGGTGCCGCGGCCGGCAGCCCCAGCGCCTCGGAGACGGTGGCGAACTTGTAGCCCTTGGCCTGCAACGCCGGGATGAGCTTGGCCAGTGCTTGCACGGTCTGGCTGCGGTCGCCGCCGCTGTCGTGCATCAGCACGATCGCCCCGGCCGTGCCCTTCGGCTGGGCGGCCCGCACGATCGCGTCCACGCCTGGCCGCTGCCAGTCCTCGGTGTCGAGATCGTTGAGGACCGTCAACGCGTCAGCGGGCAGGACGGCGACCTCGTACACGTGCAGCGCGTCGGCGGTCGACGAGAACGGCGGCCGGAACAGCGTCACCTCGCGCCCGGTCGCGCCCGCGATCGCGTTGCGGGTCATCCCCAGCTCCAGGTCGCGCCGCCAGCCCGGGACGCGCGCGATCTCCACGTGCGTGAAGGTGTGCGAACCGACCTCGTGGCCTTCCGCCGTCATGCGGCGTACCAGGTCGGGGTATTCGTTCACGCGTGAGCCGATCGGGAAGAACGTCCCATGCGCCTGATACTTCGCCAGCACGTCGAGGACCTTCGGCGTCCACTCCGGGTCCGGACCGTCGTCGAAGGTCAACGCGATCGTCTTGGCCGGCATCCGCCGCGACTCCACCTGGCCGGCGTTCGCCCGGATCACCGGCCCGCCGGTCAGCACCTGCTCCGGGGCGGCCGCCGCCCCGGCGATCGGCCGCGGCACCTCGGCCCCGCCGGCGATGCCGTGGGCGTACCCGTTGAACGCCAGCGCCGCCAACAGCAGCACGAGCGACAACAGCAGCAGGATCCAATGCGCCCGGGCCTCGCGGGCAGGCGCGCGACGATTGCCGCTCATGGCTTGCGCGACCGGCTCGGCTTCGCCGTGGGCCGGTGCGTGTTGGTCTGCCCCGGTGGGAGCGAGGTCGCCGACGTCCCCGGGCTCGCGCTCGGCGACGTGCTCACCGACGGATCGCTGGTCCGGGTGGTCACGGTCGTGCTCCGGCTCGGCGACACACTCGGCTCGGCCACCGCCGACGGCTTGGGCTCCGCGGCGCCGCCATGCCCCGGCCACCCCGGCAGTTGCGCCGGTCCGCCGCCGATCAGACTCGCGCCCAGCCCGATCAAACCCAGCAACAGGGATACGCCGAGAGCAGCGCCCAGGACGGTGATCAGCCGACGGCGGCGACCCGACCGATCGACGAAGACGGGCCGGGTGCTGCGGTCGGGGTGCTCCAGGCCGGGCTCGCCGGACGGGCGCAGACTGTGCGAGGGCATCGGCTGCGAGGCTACCCAGGGCTATAAGCGCTGGTCGAGTCGAGTCACCCCTGTCACCATCCGTGACATGGCATCGGCCGAACGGTCATCGGCCGCTCGGTGTCGCGGTGCCCGGCCAGGATGAGCCTGCCGGGCCGGGCACCTCTGTGCGATCGGGGAAAGGTGCGGTCAGAGGATGGTCACGCCGTACTTGTTGGCCGCCTCGCGTACCGGCTGGAAGAAGGTAGTGCCACCGGACGTGCAGTCGCCGCTGCCGCCGGAGGTCAGGCCGAGCGCCTTGTTGCCGTCGTACAGCGGGCCGCCCGAGTCGCCGCCCTCGGCGCAGACGGTGGTCTGGATCAGGCCGCCGACCTTGCCGCCGGGGTGGCCGGAGTATCGGACCGAGACGTTGAGCGCGGTGACCTTGCCCGAGTGCACGCCGGTGGTGGAGCCGTCGCGGGTGACCGTCTCGCCGACGACCGCGTCCGCCAGGGTGTAGCCGCCTGAATGCGACAGCGAGGTGTTGTCGTAACGGACCAGGGCGTAGTCGTCACCGGGGAAGCTGTATCCGACGTTGCCGCCGATCAGCGTGGTGTGCGCCGAGTTGGTGTACCAGGTGCTGGCCAGGGACGCGCAGTGCCCGGCGGTGAGGAAGTAGTAGGTGCTGCCGCTGACGACGTTGAACCCGAGCGAGCAGCGGTAGCTGCCGCCGTAGATCGCGTCGCCGGCCGACAGCAGCGGGCTGAAGACGCCCGAGGTGCGCTCGATCTTCAGCGCTCCGGCGGTGACGCCGGCCGCGCGCTTGAGAGTGGCCAGTTCGGCGGCGTCGACGGACTTGTCGGCGGTGACGACGACTCGGCCGGATGTCGCATCGACATACCAGGAGATTCCGTCGACGCCCGAGGCGTCGACTGCGGCGTACGCCGCAGCGAGCTGGGCCGGGCTGTAATGCGGCGCTGCCGAGGCAGCCGACGGCACCGCGACCACGCCGAGCGTGAGCGCGCCGACGATCGCGGCCAGCCGGCGAGCGGCCTGGTCGAGCTGAACTCTCATGATTCCTCCCCACGAGGCGATCGGATCTGTAGACCCGCTCCGGTCAGTATTTAGATCAATCGATCGCTGCTCAAGAGAGGGGGTTCGTCCGAAAGGCCGCTTCTGTACGCGGGTGGAGACGGCCGCGGCGTGTCAGCCCCGCCGTCGCTGCGTCAGCCGGGCAGGTTCGCGCGCCAGGCCCGCGCGAGCAGGTCGGACCAGCGGCGTCAGCCGGGTAGGTTCGCGTGGCAGGCGCGGGCGAGCAGGTCGGACCAGTGGCGTCAGCCGGGTAGGTTCGCGTGGCAGGCGCGGGCGAGCGGGTCGGACCAGGCGGTGCCGGTGAGCGGCAGCACCACGGCAGTCAGGTGGCGACGCCCGTCCGACGGGATGACGACAAGTTCGGCCGTCATGCTCACAGGCGCCGTCGAGTCCACACACGAGACGGTGGCGCGCACCGGGAACCACGCCGTCGCGTGCGGAATGATCCGCTGGCTGCCCTGCAGGACCAGGGCGGCGTCCTCCCCGACTCCGGTGATGTGAACCGGCAGCGGACCACCGTTCATGACGGCGACCGTGCCCTCGATCACCACCCCGCCCGACTCGCCGTACGCCGAATTGATGCCGGCCACCGTGGCGAACACCGAGACCAAAGCCGACTGCGTACGCACCCACTGCCGGGCGGCCCACAGCCCCATCCCGGCCATGCCTGCCAGCACACCCCCGAGAACGAGGACGACGACCAGCCCCATCGGCAGCCGGCGCGACCGGAACCGCGCCCACCGCCCTGGAGCCACCGGCTGACGAGCCCGGTCAAGATCGATGGCGATGGAGGCGTCCGGGGTCGGATCGAGCACGCGCACAATGTAGCCGCCGCCGTCGATCGACAATGGCCACGGCCGCCGCTGCGCGGCGACCTGCGACTCCGGCCGTCCTGGGAGATGATCGCCGGCAAGGCATCATTCTTCGGGAAAGGATCGATCATGACGGACGACAAGCAGCCGTCAGCGGCGCAGAAGCTGCTGGGCGACTTCGCGCCCGCGCTCGCGCACTTCACCGATCAACTCTTCGACGACGTGTGGGGCCGCCCCGACCTCGCGCCCCGCGACCGCAGCCTGATCACCGTCGCCGCGCTCGTAGCCGGTGGCAACACCGAGCAGTTGACCTTCCACCTCAGCTTCGCCAAGCAGAACGGCCTGACCGAGGCCGAACTCGTCGAGGCGATCACCCATCTCGCCTTCTACGCCGGCTGGCCGAGAGCGATGTCGGCCATGGCCGTCGCCAAGCGGGTCTTCGCCGACGCGAGCTGAGCCCGGCTCAGATGAGCCGGCCCTGGAAGAACACGAAGGTCAGCAGGCTGCCGACGCCGGCCAGGCCCACCAGCATCAGCAGGCGCAACCGCTCCGGGATCGTCGTGAGCAGCACAACGGCTGGAGCCGCCAACGCATACGACCGGTACGCGGACACCCGGGGACCGGCCACGAGCGGCACCAGGACCAGACCGACCATGAGCCCGATCAGCAGGATGAGTTCGGCGTCGAAACCGCGCGCCATCCCTCGGCGTACGGCGACCACCAGAGCGGGGCCGATGAAGATCAGCATCGCCAGCAGGCTCCAGGCCAGGGCGCCGGCCTCGCCGCCTGCCACGATCTGCGCCGCCGTGGTGAACGGATTGTGCACTCCGTTGCCATAGTTCCGCTGGATCAGCTGGTACGCGTCCCAGTGGCCGGTCTGCGCGAAGAAGATCCAACCGACCACGACCAGGCCCAGCCCGCCGGCCACCGCCACGCCGAGCCCTTTCGCCGCCCGGATCCACCATGGATCCGGGCGTCCACCGAGCACGATCGCCACCGGGACCACCAGGCACATCACCGCAGCGCTCGGATACGCGGCCACCCCGACGCCGACGCTGAGGGCAGCCCACGCCCACGATCCGTTGCGGACGGCGAGGACGGCGCCCGCTACACAGAGCAGCGCCAGCGAGATCGGGAACACCAACTGGTAGTAGACGCTCCCCGGCAGGAGCACCACCATGAGCAGACTCTGCGCGGCCGGCTCGGTGAACCGTGCCCCGAGCAGGCGCCAGACGACCGACAGCGCGGCTCCGAGCGCGACTTGGGAGAGCAGTACGCCCGAGGCGGCGTACCCCAAACCGGTGACGTGGATGAGCTTGATCAGCATCGGGTAGAGCGGGAACCACCCGGCGTTGCCGCACCAGGCGTCCGCCGGCGGAGCTGGGAAGTCGATGGGGCCGTCGCCGCAGGGATACAGCTCATAGCCGCGGCGTGCGATGTCGACATACCGCAGGGCGTCCCACTTGAGCCCGGACGAGAGCCGGAACGGATCAGCTCCGGCCGCCGCCGCGAGCAGCCACATCCAGAGCTGACAGCCGACGGCGACCGCCACGGGCGGCAGCCACCGCTGCCAGGCACCGCTCCGATCGAGCTTGCCGGCGTCCTGCACTTGCGCCTCGGACATGCGCGTCAGCCTGCCGGGCGGCCCGGTCCTCGCGCAGCGGACCGTTCGGGCGGAGCGAACTGTCCGGCGGGCCGGTGCGCGGGCGCGGGCGGATTGGCACGGTGCAGGGGTGGCGACTGGACCCCGATGGCACTGGGCTTTGCTGCCGATCGCGTTCCTGCCGTTGGCGATCTTCCGGGCCGGGCTGCTCGCCGAGTCGGACACGTTCTGGCAGATCCGGGTCGGCCTGGACACCCTGACGACCGGGCACATCCCGCAGTCCGACACCTATTCGTGGCCCCTGGCCGGTACGCCGTGGCAGCCGAACTCGTGGGCGTTCGACGTGCTGCTGGCGCTGGCCTATCGCGGCGGCGGACTGCCGGCCGTGGCGTTCGCCGGAGCCTTGGTCATCCCGCTCATCGCACTCACCGTCGGAATGGCCGCGCGACGGCTGGGCGCCCAGCCGAAGATCACCCTGCTCGTCCTGGTGTACGCCGTCATCCCGCTGACGGCGTTCCTGTCCGTCCGCCCGCAGATCGTCGACTACGCGGTCGTGCCGCTGCTGATTCTGCTGGTCGACGTGCTGATGCGGGGGAGTGCGACCAAAGCGCGCTGGTGGGCTGTCGCCGGCCTGGGACTCACCCAAGCGGCCTGGGTGAACCTTCATCTGGCCGCTCCGCTCGGGGTGGCCGTCGTCGCCGCGGCCGGAATCGGCCACCTGATCCAGGAGCGGTCCGTCGCCACGGTTCGGGCGTTGGCGGCCGGGTTCCTGATCACCGCAGTGTGTTCCCTGGCCAGCCCGTACGGGTGGCACGTCGTGCAGATCGCCGGCGCCGTCCGGGCTTCGTCGGCGTACGTCGTGGAATGGGCGCCGTTCGATCCGACCGTGGCCACCTCCGACCTGCTGCTGCTCCTGGCCCTCGGCGCGGCGTACGCGGCCTGGCGGTTGCGTGCGTACGCGTACCTGCTCGTCCTGGTGCTACTCATCCCGGCCGGCCTGTACGCCCTGCGGATGCTGCCGATCGCCGTCGTCGCCGGGCTGCCGGTCCTGGCCCGCATCGCCGACGCGTCGCCGCGAAGGGCGGCGTACCTGCGATCGCGGTCACCGCTGGTGTGGCTGGCGGTGTCCGGCCTGCTCGCGGCGGAAGTCGTCCTGGCGGCCGTCAAACTGCCGACCCTGGGCACCCCGGATTACCCCGTCGCCGCGATTCAGGCGATACCGTCCGGCTGTCGCCTGTTCAACGGCTACCAACTCGGCGGGCCGGTGATCCTGCTCCGCCCGGACGTGCCGGTCAGCCAGGACTCCCGCAGCGACCTCTACGGCCGCACGCTGCTCGCCGCCGCCAACGACACCGAGTTCGGCCCGGACGGCCTGCGCCGGTTGGACGCCGACGGCATCACCTGCGTCCTCGTCACCCCGAGTACGCCGCTCGGCCGGAGCCTGCGTGCCGCCGACGGCTGGACCACTTTCGGCGGCGACGACAGAGGCATGCTCTTCATCCGCAGCGGATCAGCGTAGATCGGCATCCTTACGAGCCCATCCCTTCGCACGAGGGGCCAGCTGCGTCGCTAGTGTGGCAAATCGGGCGAATTTCGCGTCTCCGGCAGAATTGACCGACCGGCGTCTGGCCTGGAACTCTTGCTGCATGAGCCAGAAGTCCACGACGCCGATCCGCTTCGAGGCCAGCCTCGAAACCGTCGTCACCACGACCATCGTGCGCATGCCGGGCGAAGCGAGCCAGCTGCTGCCATCGCGAGGGCAGGTCGCGGTGAACGGATTCCTCAACGGCCACGCCTTCCAGTCGGTGATCGAACCGGACGGGCGGCGGGGCCACTGGATCAAGGTCGACGACGACCTCCGGCGCGCCGCAGGCCTCTCGGTGGGCGACGCGGTCGACATCACCGTCGAGCCGGCTCAGGAGTGGCCGGAACCAGAAGTACCGGCCGACTTCGCCGACGCGCTGGCGTCCGCGCCGCAGCGGATCCAGGTCATCTGGGAGGACATCACGCCGATGGCCCGCTGGGAATGGGTGCGCTGGATCAACGCCACGGCGAACCCGTCGACCCGGCAGACCCGGGTGGAGGCGAGCCTGTCGAAGATGGACGACGGCAAGCGGCGGCCCTGCTGCTTCGACCTCAGCTCGTGCACGGATACGACCGTGTCCCGAAGCGGCAAACTCCGCGACACCGGCCGCTGACGACGGCGGACCTCCACACCCGCGACGAGAGCTGAACTTTCGCCCTTGTGGTGTTGTCAGAGACCGGTGACAACACCAGGAGGGCGAAAGACGGTGCGTCATGGCCGGTGGATCACCCAGGTCGTCAACGAAACGTCAAGAAGCCGGCGGCGGGCGTCAAGAACGCGTAAGGGCCTCTATGCGCCTGCCACCCTCGGTTGTTGACTCGATGGGAGGGGCCGAAAAGCGGCCGCTGACAAGCCATCGGAGCGAGTCGTGAACACCACCCGGGCGGGGGTGTACCCGCCACTTCTCAGCGAGGCGGACCCAGGCCTTCCGCAGGGATTCCTCGTCGGACTCGGGGCGCTCGTCGTCATCGTCGCGGCCTTCGTCGCCTCAGCAATCCCACCGGCGGACGCCATGCTCCGGTACGCCGTCCTGGTGCTGGCGGTGTTCGGCTTCGCCGCGGCCACCGCCGTGTGGACGGCACCGATCGTGACCGCCGTCATCGGGTTCCTCGTGTTCGACGGGTTCCTGGTGAACCAGCTGGGCCAGCTGACCTGGCACGGCAGTTCCGACGGAATCCGGCTCGTCGCGTTGGCCGCAGCGGTGATCTTCGGCCGCCTGGCGGGCGATGTCTTCCGGATGCCCAGACAAACCCAGGCCCGACGGCCGGTGGCGTCATCGTCGGTCCGGCACAGATAAGGCGCCGCGGCGGGCCGACGGGGCCAAGCGACGTTCACTTGAGCACCCGTCCGGATCAGGCCGCGAACGCGCCGACCACCCAGGTGACGGCGATGATCAGGGCGGCGGCCAGTTCGATCAGCATGGACAGGCCGACGGCTTTGACCGCGTGCCAGGTCGCGGACCAGGCTGGTTTGAACTGCCGTTGGCGGAGCAGTTCGGCGAGCAGGATGCCGACCACGAAGCCGAGCGGCAGGCCGACGACGGGGACGACGAAGAAGCCGACGATGCCCAGCAGGCCGCCCGCGATCAGCGACCAGTTCGGCACCCCGCTCTGCTTGAGGCGGCGGCCGGGCCAGGCGTACTTGGCGGCGGTGCCGGCCAGCGCGACGAAGGTCGCGATGAACAGCACCAGCCAGCGGCCCCAGCCCGCGTCGGAGAACAACGCCCAGACCAGCACCGCGCCCCAGCTCAGGATCAGGCCGGGAATCACGGGGACGACCACGCCGACCGTCCCGGCCAGGATCGCCAGCGCGCAGACGACGACGAGGGTGCTCTGCGTGTCGGTCAGGTCCACGCCGTCCAGGTTCTCACGCGGACGCCAGCTCGGCATCCGCGTGAGACCGTGGGTCAGCGCCGTACCCGCTCCGGGATCGCCATGCAGGACGGCAAGGTCCGGACTACTGCGGGCACGACCGTGGTGGTACGCCCATCGGGATCGGCCCAGGTGGCGTACCCGAAGGCGAGGGTGTCGGCCGCCGGGATCTTCTCCGGGCGGACGGTGATGACGACGTCGCCATCGGCCACTCGGTAGGCGACCGGAGCTCGCTCCAGATCCTCCGGCGTGGCCGTGGTGAGGAACGGGAACGCCGGATCCATGTCGAGCGCCTCCGTGCAGCGGTCTGCCGTGACCATCCGCATCACGACGGTATTCGCACCGGCCCGAGCCAGTTCTTTGTTGAGCCGGGCGGTGTCCTTCAAGCGTTCGGCGCGAAATGAGAAATGCACCGAGCCATCGGCTCGTTTGTCCACCGTGTACGCCGCCGCCGGGGTGGCGATGAAGAACCCGCCGACGGCCGCGGCGACTGCCGCACCGGTGACGGCGGCGATGAGGCGACGACGGTTGCGCTTCGGCAGTGGATCGGCTGGGGTGTCGAGGACCCGTTCGAGCAGGGCGAGCGCCTGCGAGCCGCGCGGGTCGGGGTCGGTGTGCGTACGGGCGGGATCGGCGGCACGCAGCCGGTCCAGGGGATCGGTCATGTTGTGGTGCTCCTTCCGGGAACGATGGTCGGCCGGGTGCGCCGGATCGGCGAAGCGTCCTGTTCCTCGCTGGCGAGCAGCCGCTGAGCGAACCGTTTCCGGGCTCGATGCAGCCGCACCTTCAGCGCGGTACGCGTACAGCGCAGGACGAGCGCCGCCTCGGCCACGTCCAGCCCGTCCCACTCGACGAGCCGCAGGACTTCCTGGTCGGCGGGGGACAGCTCGGCGAGGACGGCGCGTACGCGCAGCTGCTCGTCGACCTGTCCGGAAGGGTCCGCCACCTCGACGTCGCCACCGGCAGCCGCCTTGGCGGCCAGCCTTTCCCGGCGCGTACGCCCCCGCAGCTCGTTGGCGATGACCTGCCTCGCCGTCGAGTAGAGCCAGGCTCGGGTGTGCTCGGGCGGCAGTTCGGCGAACCGGCGCCAGGCGATCAGGAACGTGTGGGCGACGATGTCGCCCGCCGCGTCGGCGCCTACCCGACGGGCCGCGAAACGCGTCAACTCCGCATAGTGGGCGTCGAATAGTCCTTCGAAGCGCCTTCGAGCGGCCGCGTCATTGAGTTCCATACCTGGAGATGTCCGCCTGAGGCGCTGTGGTTACCGGGTGGGCGAGCATATCGGCCGGGGAGACCCCCACATGCCGGACGAAGTGCCGGTTCAGGTGCGCCTGGTCGAAGAAGCCGGCCTCGATCGCCACCTCCGCCGGGCGACGGCCGTCCAGCAGCAGCGTCCGGGCCAACGCGATCCGCCGCCCCATCAGGTACGCGTGCGGCGGCAGGCCGAACGCGCGCGTGAAACTGCGTACCAAATGGGTGGGATGCGCGAAAAGTGACTCCGACGCCTCCTGGAGCGTCACCCCGGCCTGGACCCGGTCGTCGATCAGATCGCGCAGGTCGGCCGCGAGCCGGGGCGGCGCGGAGCCGGCCCGGGGCGGTGCGCCCAGATGGGTGAGCAGGCGTTCGGCGACGAACGCGAGCCGGCTCTCGGCCTCCAGCGTCTCGGGCCCGGACACCGCGTGGTGCAACTGGTCCAGCCGGGTACGCAGCAGCGGATCGCGGAACTCCGGCTGCCCGACGGCCGCGCCGATCAGCGCGTCGCCGAGCACCGCACGATCGAGGTAGAGCACGCGCTTGCGGAACCCGCCCTCGGTCGCGGACTGCCCGTCGTGCGGCACGTCCGGCGGCAGCAGCGTCACCGTCGAACCGACCGCGCCGTGCTCGCTGCGATCCAGGTCGTAGCGGATCGCGCCGTCGTCGACGATCAGCAGCGTCCAGGTCTCATGGGTGTGCATCGGGTACGCGTGCCGGTCGAACCGGGCGTGGAACACCTCCGCGATGCCCGGCACCGGTGGACGCCATGCCGACACGGCCTGCATGCCAAGAACGTACAAGACCCGGCGGGTGCGGACGGACAGCCTTGAGTCATGAAGTTCGACACGAAGATCGCGGTCCTGCTGCGGGACGACCTGGCCACCTGGCAACGGCTGAACGTGACGGCATTCCTCGTCAGCGGCGTCGCCGCGCAGGAGCCCGAACTGATCGGCAAGCCGTACGCCGACGCCGACGGGACGGCGTACCTGCCGATGTTCCGTCAGCCGGTGATGGTCTTCGTCGGCGACGCGGCGCTGCTCACCCAGGCGCACGGCCGGGCGCTGGAACGCGGCCTGACGATCGGGGTCTTCACCGAAGAACTGTTCAAGACCGGCAACGACGACGACAACCGGGCAGCCGTCGCGGCCGTGCCCCGAGACGAACTACGGCTGGTGGGCATCGCCATGCACGGTCCGCGCTCCGTTGTGGACAAGGTGCTGAAGGGGGCGGCGCTGCACCCATGACCTGCGGTCGGGTAGGTTTCGCCCATGGCCGAGGTGAATGCGCGCATCGTCGAGATCTACACCGACGGCGCCTGCAGCGGCAATCCCGGGCCGGGCGGCTGGGGAGCGATCCTGCGCTGGGGCGACCGCGAGAAGGAGATCTGGGGCGGCGACGGCGGCCAGACCACCAACAACCGGATGGAGCTGATGGCCGCCATCCAGGCGCTGGAACTGCTCTCCCGGCCGGTGACCGTACGCCTCCACACCGACAGCTCCTACCTGCGCAACGGCATCCTGTCCTGGCTGCCCAACTGGAAGCGCAACGGCTGGAAGACCTCGGACAAGAAGCCGGTCAAGAACGCCGACCTGTGGCAACGCCTCGAAGCGGCGGTCAAGGCCCACCAGATCGAGTGGGTCTGGGTGAAGGGGCACGCGGGCGATCCTGGGAACGAACGCGCGGACGCCCTCGCGAATCGGGGTATGGCCGAGTCCCGCGCCGCCCTCTGATGATCAGCGGAGCGTTCGTGGGGTTATGGCACCGCGAAATTTCCGCTGATCATGGAGCGATCATGCCGCCCAGTGGGTCGGGTGGCGGAGAGCGGCGGGGACTCGCGTACGAGAGTCGCCGCGAGCGGCGTCGAGCTGCGCCTGAGTGAGGTAGAGCGCCCCGGTCAGGTCGGCTCCCCGCAGGTCGGCACCCCGGAAGTCGGCGCCGATGACGTCGGCCTCACGGAGGTCGGCCTGCCGCAGATCCGCCCCGATCAGCATCGCCCCACGCAGCGAAGCACGCCGGAGCGAAGCACCTCGCAGCGAAGCGCCGAACAGTGAAGCGCCCCGGTGGTCCGGCCCGGCCGGGCGGCGTACCAGCGAACTGGCTTCGAGGAGTAGCGGATTCGCCTCCGCCCGCAGCAAACCTGGGTCCACCGACGGGTCAAGCGAAGCGGCCAGCTCGTCGATCTTGTCGTACATCGCGGTGAGCTGGGCGTGGAGGGGCGCGGCGGCCGGCATACTCCGCGCCTCGGCGAGGTAGTAGAGCAGCTCGTGCAGGTCCCGCATGATCGGGAACGCGGCCAGCATCCCGGGCTCGTCGCGCCAGCTTCGCCCGTCGAAGGCCGCGGTGATCCGCTGGCCCGCGCCGAAGCAGTCGAACACGGTGCAGCCGGGGAAGCCGGATTCGCGCAGCCGGGAGTGGATGCCGCAGCGGTAGTCGTCGCGCAGGTTCGGGCACGCTTTGCCCGCCGGCTTGGTGATCGCGAAGTCCGCCGACTTGGCGAAGGCAGGCGCGACACAGCAGAGCCCGACGCACGAGGCGCAGTCGGCGTGCAGAAGCTCCCGGAAAGTCATCCCGACCAGCGTACCGGCACCTGATCATGGCCGGGCTAGGGTGGGGGCGTGACTGCGCTTGACGGCCCCTGGACGTTGCACGGAGACGCACTCGACGGGCCGGTTCCGGCGACCGTTCCCGGGTGCGTGCACACCGATCTGCTCGCCGCCGGGCTCATCGACGATCCGTTCCTCGGCGAGAACGAGCCGAAGACCGCCTGGATCGGCCGCAGCACTTGGGCGTACCAGCTGGATTTCGACTGGAGCGACGCCGGGGACCAGCGCGCGGACCTGGTGTGCGCGGGTCTGGACACGATCGCGACCGTGACCCTCAACGGCGTCACGCTGGGTGACACCCGCAACATGCACCGGTCGTATCGGTTCGACGCGCGCGAGGCGCTGCGCGAGGGCGGCAACCGGCTGGAGGTGCGCTTCGCCGACGTCTACCAGTACACCGATGAGCTGCGTGAACAGCTCGGAGACCGGCCCAATTCGTATCCGGAGCCGTTCAACTTCGTCCGCAAGATGGCCTGCAACTTCGGCTGGGACTGGGGTCCCACGCTGGTCACCGCCGGGATCTGGCGGCCGATCGGGCTGGAGACGTGGTCGGTCGCGCGGTTGGCCGAAGTCCGCCCGCTCGTCACGCTGCGTGACGGCATGGGCGTCGTCGAGGTGCACGTCCGCGCCGAACGCGCGTCATCCGCGCCACTGACGGTGACCGCCGCGGTGGGCGAGCACCGCGCCGAGGTCCAGCTGATCGATTCCGATCAAGGACTTGTACGCCTAGAGGTGCCGGACCCGGCCCGGTGGTGGCCCCGCGGCTACGGCGAGCCGACCCTGCACGACCTCACGGTGACGCTCACCGACGGTGACCGAGAGTTGGATGTCTGGCAGCGTCGCATCGGCTTCCGCGACATCCGCCTGGACACGGCGCCGGACGAGGCGGGCAGCGCGTTCACGCTGGTCGTGAACGATGTGCCGGTCTTCGTCCGGGGCGTCAACTGGATCCCGGAAGACGCGTTCATCACCCGCGTCGACCGCTCCCGGTACGCCGACCGCCTGGCCGACGCCTGCGCGGCGAACGTCAACCTCATCCGGGTGTGGGGCGGCGGGATCTACGAGTCGGAGGACTTCTACGACCTGTGCGACGAACTCGGTCTGCTGGTCGAGCAGGACTTCCTGTTCGCGTGCGCGGCGTACCCGGAGGAGCAGCCGCTGTGGAGTGAGGTCGAGGCGGAGGCCCGGGAGCAGGTCGCCCGACTGACTCCGCATCCGAGTCTGGTGATGTGGGTCGGCAACAACGAGAACGTGTGGGGTTGGCGGGACTGGGGCTGGCAGGCTGACCTCGGCGATCGGACGTGGGGGAGCGGCTACTACTTCGAGCTGCTGCCGTCGATCGTCGCCGAGCTGGATCCGACTCGGCCGTATTGGCCGGCGAGCCCGTATTCGGGTGGCCCGTTCACCGGGGCCGCCGATCGGCATCCCAACGATCCGGCGTACGGGTCGACGCATATCTGGGACGTGTGGAACACCCACGACTACACCCATTACCGGTCGTACAAGCCGCGGTTCGTGGCCGAGTTCGGCTTCCAGGCTCCGGCCGCCTATTCCACGTTGGACCGGGCGCAGGCGCTGGACGGACCGGCGCTGGCGGCGCATCAGAAGGCCGGCGGCGGCGACGGCAAGCTCCAGCGCGCCCTGGACGAGCACTTCGGCGACGTCGAGGGATTCGACGACTGGCACTACCTGACGCAGGTGAACCAGGCGCGGGCGATCCAGCTCGGCGTGGAATGGTTCCGGTCGCTGCGCCCGCACTGCATGGGAGCCATCGTCTGGCAGCTCAACGACTGCTGGCCGGTGATCTCCTGGTCCGCCGTCGACGGCGACGGCCAGCGGAAGCCGCTCTGGCACGCGCTGCGGCGGGCGTACGCCGATCGGCTGCTGACCTTCCAGCCAGGCGTGCTCGCCGCCGTCAACGAGTCGGCCGAGGACTGGGCCGTGCAGCTGCCGGTACGCCGCATGTCGCTGGCGGGTGAGGAGCTGGCGGCGGCCGAGGTGGACGTCGTGGTGCCCGCCCGGGGTGCGGTGACGATCCCGCTCGCGGACTCGGTGGGCGAACCGGGGCTGGACGAGTGCCTGGTCGCGGGGAACGCCTGGTGGTTCTCCGGGCGCGACAAGGACCTGGCCTACCCGGCGGCCGCGTACGAGGCGACGGCGTCGCGGGTCGAGGACGACGTGCTCGTCACCGTGATCGCCGAGACGTTCCTGCGCGACCTGTGCCTGTTCGCCGACCGGGTCCACCCGGCGGCCACCGTGGACGAACAGCTCGTCACGCTGCTGCCGGGGGACAGCTTCACCTTCCGGGTCAGCGGGCTGCCGTTGGACGCCCCGGTGGACGAGCTGACCGCAGCGCCGGTGTTGCGCTGCGTCAACGACCGGGTGGGCTGACGCCTCAGGCGACCGCCTGCCACCAGCCGTCGACCGGCGGCGGGAGGTCGACGTCGACCCGTTCGCCGGGGCGGGGCACCGCGAGGCGTACGCCTCGGGCCTTGGCCTCGCGCCAGACCCGGTCCACCGGCTCGGACCAGTCGTGGAAGGCGAGGTTGAAGGTCGCCCAGTGGACGGGGATCATCAGCCCGCCCTTGACGTCGAGGTGGGCGGCCACGCCCTCCTCCGGGAACATGTGGATGTGCGGCCAGGCGTCGCCGTACGCCCCGATCTGGATCAGCGTCACGTCGAACGGGCCGAGCCGCTCGCCGATCTCGGCGTACCCGTCGAAGTAGCCGGAGTCGCCGGTGTAGAACACCTTGCGCTCGCCCACCTGGACCACCCAGGACGACCACAGCGTGCCGTCGCGCTTGAGCCCGCGGCCGGAGAAGTGCCGCGCCGCCGTGCACACCAGATGCACGCGGCCGATCTCGACGTCCTCGTTCCAGTCCAGCTCGATGATCCGGTCGGCCGGCACGCGCCAGGCCTCCAGGTGCGCGCCGACCCCGAGCGGGACCACGAACGGCGCGTCCTGCGACCGCGTCAGCTCCTGCACGGTGGCCATGTCGAGGTGGTCGTAGTGGTCGTGCGAGATGAGGATCGCGTCCACCTCGGGCAGCATGTCCACGGCGATCGGCGTACGGTGCAGGCGCTTGGGCCCGACCTCCTGCGACGGCGAGCAGCGGTCGCTCCAGATCGGATCGATCAGCACCCGGGCGCCTTCGATCTCCACGAGCGTCGAAGCGTGCCCGTACCAGGTGATGTGCAGCCCGGTCGCGTCGGCCGACGGGGCGGCGTCGACGATCGGGATGTCTCGCTTCGGGCGGCGTACCTGGCCGCCGAAGAACGCGTCGTGCGCCAGCTTCGCCGTGTTCGACGGCATGGTCAGGGTCGGGATCGTGTTCTGGAACCGGCCGTCCCGCCACTGCGGCGACCGGCGTACGCGGTCGGCCCGCTCGCCCGAGACCCTGCCGCCCATCGCCCGGGGCACCTCCCGGCCGAACCAGGCGACCGCCGCCCCACCGGCCAAGGCGGCCAACCCGACGAGCCCCCAGCCCTTACGCGTACCACTCATGCCTCGACCCTACCCAGGCTGGGCCAGGCGCAGTCGCGGAAGTCCGGGACTCGGCGCTCGCCGAACGCGGCGACGCCCTCGGCGTACTCGGGACTGTGGTAGGAGGCGGCGTACAGCTCGCGGGTCCACGCGTCGTCGGACTCCTGCCCGGCCAGCACCCGGTCGATCAGCGCCTTCGCCCCGGCGACCGAGATCGGCGCCCGCCCGGCCAGCATCGTGGCCAGCGCGTACGCCCGGCGCCGCACGGCGTGCGGGGAGCACACCTCGTCGACCAGACCCATCCGCAGCGCCCGCTGGGCGTCCACCACTTCGCCGGTCATCAGCAGGAACCGGGCGGTGGCGTGGCCGACGGTGTGCACCAGGCGCGCCGTCGAGGTCAGCGGGTAGACGATGCCCAGCTTCGCCGGCGTGATCCCGAACGACGCCCCGTCGGCGGCGACCCGCACGTCACAGGCGAGCGCCAGCTGACAGCCGCCGCCGACGCACCAGCCCTCGATCAACGCCACGACCGGTTTGGACAGCCCCGACACGGCCGCCTCGGCCCGCTGCACCACCTCGGTGTACGCCTGCGCGTCGGCCGGCTCCCGGCGTACGGTGGTGAACTCGTCGATGTCCGCGCCGGTGGAGAACGGGCCGCCCGACGGGCCCCGGATCACCAGTACGCGTACCTCCGGGTCCGCTTCGACGGCCGCGGCAGCCTCGGGCAGCGCGGCCCACATCTGCAGGGTGAAGGCGTTGAGCCGGTCCGGCCGGTCCACGACCAGGGTCGCTACCGGCCCGTCGGCGCTCAGGCGCAACTGCGGCGGGAGCGCGGGAATCCTCATGGGATCACGCTAGCGGACCGGGGTTGACCCGGCGCCGATCTTGGTGGCATGCTGAGCCCCGATCGGCGTACGGGCCGGTCCCGAATTCTCCAAGGGAATGAAGTCCATGATCTCGGCGAGCCACAGCGGCCGCCGCGCGCACCTCGCCTGATCTGCTCAGGCGCGCGCCTTCATCTGCGGCGGTCCAACGCTCTCTTCGCGCATTCACGCGCGCCCTTTCCCGCAGAGCTTCTCATCAGATGAGGTCTTGAAGTTGATCATGGACATGAACGTCCAGCGTTCCGTCGTCGCCCAGCTCTCCGCCCGGCCGCAGGTCGTCGAAGCGGGCCCGTTCGTCCTCGGCTGGGATCCCGCCAGCCCGAGCAAGTACATCAACTACGCCACCCCCGTCCCGGGAGCGGCGATCACGCCGGCCGACGTCACCGCCCTGGTCGCGGCGTTCCGGGAGATCGACCGCATCCCGCGCCTGGAGTACGTGGTGAACATCGCCCCGGACCTGGAGAGCCAGCTGCTCGCTGCCGGGTTCACCGTGGAGGCCCGGCACGAGTACCTGGTCTGCACCGCGGACACGTTCGCCGACGTGCCCGACCCCGACGGCGTCGAGGTCACCGAACCGGACACCGACGCCGACTACTGGGGCATGATCACGGCCCAGGCCGCCGCCTTCGGGGACGCCTTCGAGGTCGGCCCGGCCGACATCGACCGCTCTCGGCGTACCAAAGAGCGGGGAGGCGTGGTCCGGATGGCCCGCAGCCGCCCCGACGGCCTGATCGTCGGCGGCGGCCAGGCCTCACCTCCGAGCGAGGGTGTGGCCGAGGTCGCGGGCATCGCCGTGACCGAGCCGTTCCGGCGACGGGGCATCGCCGGGGCGATCACCGCGGCGATCACGCGCGAGGCCTTCGCGCGAGGCGTCGAGGGCGCGTGGCTGGAGGCGTCCGGCGACGACTCCTGGCGCGTCTACGAGCGCGTCGGCTTCATCCCCACCGGCAAACGCCTCTACATCGCCCTCGACTCCTAACCCCCACCCCCACCCACCCACCCCCACCCCCCCGCCCCCCACCCCCCGCGCTTTTGACGCGTTGATCATGGAGTTAACCGTGGTGTCGACGGTGTGTCGACACCGGAAACTCCATGATCAACGCGTCGAGCGGGGGGCCGAGCGTTAGTAGCGGAGGAGTTCGAAGGCGGTGGCGCGCCGGCCGCCGAAGGCCGGGGCGACCTGGTCGGCGAGGAACTCCAGGAAGCCGCGCGCCGAGGCCATCGGATGGTCGCCCAGCCCCGCCAGGTACGCCCGATGCGCCTCCAGCGACGCCACGGCCCGATCGAACGTGCCCGTGATGTCGACCGCATGGGTCGGCTGAGGCGACCCGCCGACGGCGACATAGCGCACGCCGTTCCACGGCTGGAGGCCTTCCTCGGCCAGCTCGGGGAAGATCCAGCGGTTCCCGGCGTCGGCCACCGCGTCCAGCACGGCGCGGCCGGTGTGCCGGTGATCCGGGGTGTTCCAGCCACCGCCGGGCCAGCTGTCGTGGTAGTTCCCGGTGATCACCAGCTCCGGCTGGTGGCGGCGGATCGCGGCGGCCAGGTCCCGGCGCAGCGGCAACCCGTACTCGATGATCCCGTCGCGGTGATCGAGGAACTCGACGATCTCGACGCCCACCAGGTCGGCGCCCGCCCGTTCCTCGGCCTCACGCAGGGGAGCGCACTCGGCGGGCGCGATCCCGTCGATGCCCGCCTCGCCCCGGGTCACCATCAGATAGCGGACGTCCTTGCCGACGGCGGTCCACCGCGCGACCGCCCCGGCTGCGCCGTACTCCAGGTCGTCGGGGTGCGCCGCGATGGCCAGCGCCCGGGTCCAGTCCTCGGGCAGCGCCTCCAGTTGCTCCACAGCGCGAGCCTAGCGTGACCTGCGCCACCGTGAAGTGAGGCGACGCGGACCGGCCAGGCATCCTTGACGGCGTGACCTTGGCCGCGGTGCTCTTCGACATGGACGGAACGCTCATCGACTCGGAGCAGCTCTGGGCGATCTCGCTCCAGCAGCTCGCGGGGGAGTACGGCGGGCAGCTGTCGGAGGACGCCCGGCTGCGCATGGTCGGCACCGACATGCCCACCTCGATGGGGATCTTCCACTCCGACCTCGGCCAGGAGCACCGCGATTACGCGTACAGCGCCGAGCGTCTCGTCTCACTGACCGGGGAGCTGTTCGCGCAGGGGTTGCCGTGGCGGCCGGGCGCGCTGGAACTCCTCACCGAGGTACGCGCGGCGGGCGTACCGGCGGCCCTGGTGACCTCGACCGAGCGGCGGCTGGTCAAGATCGCCCTGGACACGCTCGGCCCGTTCGACGTGGTCGTCTGCGGTGACGAGGTCGGCAACTCCAAGCCGCACCCGGAGCCGTACCTGACGGCGGCCCGCCTGCTCGGCGTACCGATCGAGCGGTGCGTCGCCATCGAGGACTCCTCCTCCGGCGTACGCAGCGCGATCGCGGCCGGCGCGCGGGTGATCGGCGTACCGTGCGAGGTGGCGCTGCCCGGCGATCTCGGCGCGCACCTGCTGCCGACGTTGTCCGGTGTGGACTTGGCGTACCTGCGCGCGTTCTAGACCGGCTGCCGTTCGTTCAGCTCCGAGCGCAGCGCCCCCAACTCGGCCCGCAGCTCGCGCAGCTCCGCCAGGACCGCCCGGTCCTGGGCCGGGATCGGCTTGGCCTCCTCCTCGGCCCGATGCTCGGCCTCCATCGCGCTGACCGCCACCGCGATGAACAGGTTGAGCACGGTGAACGCCGAGACCACCAGGAACCCGATGAAGAAGATCCAGGCGAGCGGCTGTTTGGCCATGACTTCGCGGGCGACCTCGGACCAGCTGTCGCCGGTCATGATCTGGAACAGCGTGAAGATCGACTGACCGAGCGAGCCGAACCACTCCGGCGCGGTGTGTGCGAACAGCTTGGTCGCCATCACGCCCGCGACGTAGAGCACCAGGACCAGCAGTCCGGCGATGGAGACCATGCCCGGCATCGCGGTCAGCAGCGCCGACACGACGCGCCGCATGCTCGGCACCACTGAGACCAGGCGGAGCACCCGCAGGATCCGCATCGCCCGCAGCACGGTGAACGCCGACGACGCCGGGGCCAGCGCGACCGAGACGATCGCGAGGTCGAACACGTTCCACGGGTCGCGGAAGAAGCGCAGCCGGTGCACGAACAGGCGCAGGATCAGCTCGATCACGAAGATCGACAGTGCCGTCACGTCGATGACGTGCAGCTGAACGCCGTACCGGTCGTGCAGGGTGGACGAGGTCTCCAGGCCGAGGGTCGCCGCGTTGCCGAGGATGACGGCGGTGATGAAGTACTGGAAGGCCCGGGACTCGACCAGCTGACGTGATCTCTCCCGCAAACTCACCCGCGGAAAATACCAAACCGGTCCCCGGTGACTCGTGATCAACACGACACCGGGGACCGGACCCTCCCGTGCAGAGGGGTCTACTGCGGACCTACTCGTACGCCTTACTCGTAGGCGATCGCCTTGAGCACGTCCGTGCGGGCCGCCTTGATCGAGGGCAGGACCGCCGCGAACACGCCGACCAGAGCCCCGGCCACCAGGTACGCGGTTAGCTGCGACCACGGCACCGCGAAGTCGGTGATGCCCTCGCCCTTGAGCGACCGGACGACCGCCGCGCCCATCCCGACGCCGGTGGCGAGGCCGAGCAGCGTCCCGAACAGCGTGATGACGACGGCCTCCACTGTGATCATCCGCATGGTGGCCGCCCGGCCGAGCCCGATCGCCCGGAGCAGACCGAGTTCCCGCGTACGCTCCAGGACCGACAGCCACAGGGTGATGATCACGCCGAGGACGGCGATCAGGATGGCTAGCGCCAGCAGGATCGTGACCATCGTCAGCAGCGTGCCGATCTGGCCCGACGCCTGGTCGAGGTACTCGGCCTTGTTCATCACCGTGACCTCGGGGTTGCCGGCGAGCAGCGCGGTGATCCGGTCGCGGACCGCTTGCTCCGAGGCCCCGTCGGCCAGCGTGATCGTCGCGATCGCCGGGTCCGGGTTGTAGCTGTGCTCGAGTGCGGCCGAGCCCAGCATGTAGCCGCCCATGAAGTCGTTCTGGGTGTAGATCGCGGCGATCCGGAACTCCACGGGATCACCCTTGGGCAGCACCACCCGGACGGTGTCGCCGAGGCGTACGCCGTCCTCGACCGCGGTCTCGGTGTCCACGACGGCGTCGGTGGGCCCGAGCGTGGACAGCGATCCGCCGACCGCCTTCAGGCTGAACTGGGTGGCCAGCGCGGGCAGGTCGTCGACGATCTCGACGCCGTGGCCCTGCTTGCCGACCAGGGCCCGCTCGTAGACCTCGCTGGCGGCGCTGGCCACTCCCGGGATCTTGCGGATGTCGTCCATCGTGGAACGCGCGAATGTCGGGACGATGTCGGTGCTTTCCTGGCCGCTGACCAGCAGGTCGGCGTGGACCTCCCGGTTGGCCGCGCCCCGCAGGCTCTGGTCGCCCGAGGTGAGCACCGTGCTCGCCGCCGTGATCAGCGCGATGCCGATCATGAGCGCCGCCGCCGTGATCGCGGTACGCCGCGGGTTGCGGCCGGAGTTGAGCCGGCCGAGTTTGCCCGCGATCGACCAGGAGAAGAGCCGGCCGAGGGCGGCCACCAGCGGCTTGCCGACCATCGGGCTGAGCAGCGCCACCCCGATGAAGGCGAACATCACGCCGCCCAGCATCGGCCACAGGTGACCGTCGCCGGTCAACCCGTACCCCATGAGGGCCACGCCGGCCGCCGTCACCAGGCCGCCGCCGACCGTCAGCTTCGTCAGCGGCCGGTCCGGCGTCGCGACCTCCTGCAGCGCCGCGATCGGCGGCACCCGGCTGGCCCGCAGCGCCGGCAGCAACGCCGCCAGCACGGTGATCACGATGCCGACCGAGAACGCCGCGATCACGGCCGAGGCCGGCAACGCGATCGGGGCCAGGACCAGCCCGGAGACGTTGGCCGCGAGCATCGCCAGCACCCAGCCGACGCCGAGCCCGGCGAGCAGGCCGAGCACCGAGCCGGCCAGGCCGACGACGAGCGCCTCGGCCAGCACCGAGCCGATCATCTGGCGGCGGCTCGCGCCCAGCGCCCGGGTCAGCGCCAGCTCCTTGGTCCGCTGGGCGACCGTGATCGAGAAGATGTTGAGGATCAGGAACGTGCCGACGAACAGCGCCACGCCGCCGAACCCCAGCAGCACCTTGTTCAGCCCGTCCAGGACCGACTTGAACTGGTCGGCGATGGACTTGGCCAGCTCGGCTCCGGTCTTGACCTCGTACGCGCCGCCGGTCTTGGCGGCGATCGCGTCGCGGACCGCCTCGACGCTCTGGCCGGGCGCGGCGTCCACGTCGAACGAGGTGTACGCCCCCGGCTGGCCCAGCATCAGCTCCTGGGCGACCTTCTCGGTGAACCGGACCTCCAGTACGCCGCCGCGCCCGTCGAGGCCACCGGCGTACCCGAAGGTGCCGGCCAGCTCGAAGGCGCGCTTGCCGCCCGGGGTCAGCACGGTCACCTGGTCGCCGACCTTCAGCCCGGCCTTCGTGGCCTGCTCGACGTTCAGCACGACCTGGTTGTCGTTCTGCGGGGCGTGCCCGTCGCGGATCTCCGCGCCGCCGACGCCGTCGAGCCAGTTGCTGCCGAGGCGGGGCGGGCCGACCGTCGTGACGACCTTGCCGTCGCTGCCGATGACGCGGGCGCCTTCGGCCTCGGCGATGGCGTGCACGGCGGCGACCCCGGTGACGGCCTCGACGGCCTTCTTGTCGTCGGCGGTCAGCAGCCCGGGCACCGGCGAGTCGCCGCCGGCGATCTGGCCGTCCACCTTCGGCTTCGGCTGCACGACCACATCGGTGTGCGCGTACGCCGAGTCGAACATGCTCTCGAACGAGCGCCCGAGCGTGTCGGTGAGCACGAAGGACCCGGCGACGAACATGACGCCGAGGATGACCGCCATCGCGGACAAGGCGAGCCGCAGCTTGCGGGCCAGCAGGCTCTTCAGGGTGGCGCGCAGCATCAGGACTCAGCCCCGGCGGTGTCGGCCGCGACGCGGTCCAGCGACTGCATGGCGTCGAGCACCTTCTGCGGCGTCGGCTCGGTCAGCTCGTTGACGATGCGCCCGTCGGCGAGGAACACGACCCGGTCGGCATAGGACGCGGCGGTCGGGTCGTGCGTGACCATCACGATCGTCTGCCCGTGTTCGCGTACCGACGAGCGGAGGAAGGACAGCACCTCCGCACCGGAGCGCGAGTCGAGATTGCCCGTGGGCTCGTCGGCGAAGACCACCTCGGGCCGCGACACGAGCGCGCGGGCGCAGGCCACGCGCTGCTGCTGGCCGCCGGAGAGCTGGCTCGGGCGGTGACCGAGCCGGTCACCCAGCCCGACCGTGTCGATCACCGTGCGGAACCACTCGCGGTCCGGCTTGCGCCCGGCGATGGCCAGCGGCAGCAGGATGTTCTCCTCGGCGGTGAGCGTGGGCAGCAGGTTGAACTGCTGGAAGATGAACCCGACCTGCTCGCGGCGCAGCTTGGTGAGCCCGGCGTCGCCGAGGCCGGTCAGCTTCGTATCGCCGATGTGCACCTCGCCGCGAGTGACCGAGTCCAACCCGGCCAGGCAGTGCATCAGCGTCGACTTGCCGGAGCCGGACGGCCCCATGATCGCGGTGAAGCGGCCGGCGGCCACCTCCATGCTGACCCCCCGCAGCGCCACGACCTGGGCCTCGCCCGAGCCGTACACCTTCCAGACGTCCACGGCCCGCGCGGCGACGGCCACGCGGACGGGCGGGTGTGCGGTGATTGTCATCGAAGTCCCCCTGCACGGAATTGAAAGCTTGGTCCGGCCGGGCAAGGCGGTGCCCGGCCGGCGACTCTCATCGTTCCGGCTGGTGACGCGGGAGACGTCAGACCGTGGGTGGAAAGAAGCCCGAGATCCGCGCCAGGGGCCGCCCCCGAGACGATCTCGGGGAAGCCCCTGAGTCACGCCTGGCCGCACCCTCCGTTCGCGCGTCAGCTGCACCCTGGCGCCGGCGTTGGCGCTGGATCACGGTTCTGGGTCGAATCTTGGCCCAAGATTCGGCTCTCCGGCTGCTTGTGTGGGTCACGAGCGGTCGGGGAGCTTGATTTGGTATCCGCCTAGGTTGAGCTTGGCGAGGGCTATCAAGGCTTCGGC